>DAOWII010000161.1 GCA_030640985.1 Chromatiales bacterium | reverse complement strand
CCAGGGCGATGGTTTCTCGACCACGAAAGTCGGGAGTCAGGATCTCAATTTTGGTTTGCGGTGACTGTTCACGTACGGCCTGGATACATTTTGCAAAGTGTTCGGCGCCACCGTCGCGCAGGTCGTCGCGATCCACCGAGGTGATCACCACGTATTTCAGACCCATGGCCTTAACGGTTTCTGCAAGGTGCAGGGGTTCGTCTTGATCGAGCGCATCGGGGCGGCCATGGGCCACATCGCAGAAGGGGCAGCGACGGGTGCAGATGCCGCCCATGATCATGAAGGTGGCGGTGCCGTGGCTAAAACACTCGGCCAGGTTGGGGCAGGCGGCCTCTTCACAAACGGTAAATAATTTTTGTTCGCGCAAAACTTCTTTCAGGCGGATCACTTCCGGGCTGTTGGGTGAGCGTGCACGGATCCAGTTGGGCTTGGGTAGAGGCGTGTCTTTGGGCACTACCTTGATGGGAATGCGTGCCGTTTTGCTCTCACCCTTGAGAGGGTTGGGTTGCTGAATTTGTGGTTCTTGTGTGTCTTCGCTCATGGGAGTTCCAATTATTGGGCGACGGCCTGTAGCAGTTCAGGTTTGTCTTGTGCATATTCCAGAGGGGCATCATCCAGTTGATGGGCCAGCGCCTTGAGTAGTGCTTCGCCAGTCTGTTGTACATTAAGTTTGATATCAAGGTCGCGCAGCTGGGTTACCGCCTGACCCTGGTACCCACAGGGGTTGATGCGGGCATAGGGGGAAAGATCCATGTCCACGTTCAGGCACAGGCCGTGATAGCTACAGCCGCGGCGCACCCGTAGCCCCAGCGCGGCCACCTTGGCATCGTTTACATATACCCCGGGGGCCTTGGCTCGGGTCGTGGCCGTGATACCGTGTTCGGCCAGCAGGGCGATCACCGCCTGCTCCATGGCATTAACCAGGTGGCGTACGCCCCTGTGGCGACGGCGAAGATCTACCAGCAAATAGGCCATTAGCTGGCCGGGGCCGTGGTAGGTGACCTGGCCGCCACGGTCCACATTGATCACCGGGATATCGCCCGGGTCGAGCAGGTGTTCTGGCTTGCCATTGAGGCCGACGGTAAACACCGGCGGATGTTCTACCAGCCAGATTTCGTCGTGGCTGGTTTCACTACGATGATTGGTGAACGCTTGCATGGCCTGCCAGGTGGGCAGGTAGTCGCAGTGGCCCAGTTGGCGTACCACAATGGGTGCGAGAGCCGTTGTCACAGCGCCATCACCACCTGTTCGCAGGCGGTGAGGTCCATGTAGATGGCATCCAGCTGTTCGCGGCTGGTGGCCTGAATGGTGACGGTGACGGCCAGATATTTGCCGCCTTTGCTGTCGCGCACGGTGACCGCCCCTTCGGGCAGGTTTTCCACGTGGCGATTGACGATTTCCACCACGATGCGGTCGAAGTCGGCACTGGCCTTGCCCATGGCCTTGATGGGAAAGTGACAGGGAAATTCGATTAGTGTCTCTTGCTCGCTCATGTGTGGGTTCTTTTCGTAGTCAAAGGTCGTCGCTTAACTATGGTTCATTAAGGATGGGAAATGGGGGTGCGCAGGTATTTTATCAATCCCGCCGACCTTCTCTCACTGCGGTTTTGTAGTCCCGATAGAGTCCTGCCATCTGTTCCCACATTGGTCCGGCCTCACCCTTGCCGACGAGGGTGCCGTTGAGCCGGGTGACGGGCAGGATTTCCTTGGTTGAGCTGGTGAGCCACACTTCATCGGCCTCGGTCAGTTCTTCTTCCAGAATGGCGCGTTCTTCCACAGGAATTTTATGCTCCTGGCACAGTTCCACTACCAGATCGCGGGTGATGCCCGGTAACAGCAGGTTGCTCTTGGGTGGGGTGATGACGCAGCCGTTTTTGACGATGAAGGCGTTGGCAGCTGTACCTTCGGTGACCTCGCCATCGCGCAACATGATGGCATCACTGACACCGGCATTGATGGCCTGTTGGCGTAGCAGGATATTGGGCAACAGGGCAATGGCTTTGATATTGCAGTGCTTCCAGCGGATATCTTCGATGGTGATGGCCTCAATACCCTGCCGGTAGGTCGATAAATTCGGCGACTTCAGCGGATTGCACATGGCAAACAGGGTGGGTTCATTTTGCAGGGGGATGGCATGATCGCGCTGGGCGACACCACGGGTGATTTGCAGGTAGAGCGAATGATCGCTGCCACCGTTTTTTTCCACTAACTGCTCGAAGACGCTCCGCCACTGTGAGTGGGGCAGAGGGTTTTCAAGATGAATGCCTTGCAGGCTATGATCAAGCCGATTCAGATGATGTTCCAGGCGGAACAGCCGTCCGCCGTAAACCGGGATTACTTCATAGATGCCATCGCCAAAAATAAAACCGCGATCCAGCACCGAGACTTTAGCTTCGTCGGCGGGTAGAAATTCACCATTCAGGTAGACGATGGCACTCATTGAGTAGGCTCCTTTTGAAAGCTTGAGGCCAGTGAAGTGCTACTGAAGCCACATGGCCAGGCTGTCCACAAAACGCTGCCACAAGCTACCCTGCTTAATATCCTGCAGGGCGACAAGTGGCCGCTCGTTAATCAGCTCATCGCCCAGTTTGACCTGCACGGCTCCTAATATATGGCCTTTTTGTACCGGTGCTTCAACGGTCTGGTTGACACTCATGGAGGCCTCCAGGTTTTTATAGCGACCACGGGCTACGGTGACATGCAATGGCTCGGCCAGGCCTAGTGGCAGGTTTTCTGTTTCACCTTTCCAGATGCGTATGTCCTTGATGGAGGTATTGGCGGCAAATAGCTGGTGGCTTTCAAAGAAACGGAAACCATAACCCAGCAATTTGCGGCTTTCATCGGTGCGGGCCTTTTCGCTCTTGGTGCCCATCACTACGGAGATCAAGTTCATCTCTCCTTCCTGGGCAGAGGCCACCAGGCAATAACCGGCGGATTCGGTATGACCGGTTTTAAGGCCGGTGACACGGTCATCCCGCCACAGAAGTTTATTCCGGTTGTATTGCTCAATGCCGTTGTATTTATATTTTTTGATGGAAAACCAGGGATAGTAATCGGGGAAGTCGCGGATGATGGCGCCAGCAAGACGGGCCATATCTCGTGCAGTGGTGTAATGTTCCGCATGAGGCAGGCCAGTGCTGTTAACGAAATGGGTGTCGGTCATGCCCAGGTTACGCACATGTTCATTCATCAAATCGGCAAAGCTGGTTTCGCTGCCGGCCACATGTTCCGCCAGGGCTACACTGGCATCGTTGCCGGATTGAACGATCACGCCCATCAGCAATTCTTCAACAGAGACCATTTTACCGACCTCAATGAACATGCGTGAGCCTTCACTGCGCCAGGCCTTTTCACTCACCCGGGTTTCGTCGGTCAGACTGATGCTACCTGTCTGTAATTCATAAAACACCGCATAGATGGTCATTATCTTGGTGAGGCTGGCGGGCTCCAGTCGTTTGTCGGCATTTTTTTCTGCAATGATATAACCGCTGCGACTGTCTTGCAGGATATAGCCCGTGGCCGCCAGTTGAGGGGCTGCCGGGGTCAATTTGGGTGGCGCAGCAATGACAGTGCTGCTCAGGCTGAGCAAGAGGCTGGATAGAATCAGATAATGTTTCATTGTAAATGGATCTCTAAAGATTGGAGGTCACGGTGATGTATGCCCCGTATTCTAACGTTTTGTGCGTGCAGAGTGTAGGGAGTCGGGGCCGGGAGTGTTCAGTCGTTCACAATTTGAGGTATGCCAAGGCCCAACTGGGTCACCCGCTGGGCCAGCTGATCGGCGGCTTGTGCATCGGGTAGTGGACCAATGCGAACGCGATAAACAGTATTATTATCGGCACGCGGACTTTCGTGAATATGGATTTGGGGAATTTGGGTTTCAGTCAGCTGCTGGTGCAGACGTTCAGCATTATTGCGGCTGATGAATGCCCCTAGCTGCAGGTAAAGTTTGAGCGGGGTAGCGATTGCCTCGACGGTAGGGAGCGTGGCAGCAGCGGTTATCACTGTTGTCTTCAGGCCCGTATCCTTTGCAGCATGGGTGATTGCACCGGACGGACGGCCCGGATTGATTATCCTTACTTCTACAGGTGCGGTACCGGTTTCGACAACGCCCAGTTTACTGGCAGCGGCGTAGGAAAGATCGATAATACGGCCTTCATGGAAGGGGCCGCGGTCATTGACGCGCACAATGATACTGCGCTTGTTATCCAGATTGGTGACACGCACATAGGCGGGTAGTGGCAGGCTTTTGTGGGCGGCGGTCATGCCATACATATTGTAGGTCTCGCCACTGGAGGTACGGCGGCCATGGAATTTCTTGCCATACCAGGAGGCAATACCCCGCTGAACATAACCATCACCACTGTCCATGACCTTATAGGTCTTCCCCAGCACTGTGTAGGTTTTGGGGTTACCGTATTTACTGCGGGGCTCTACCTTGGGGATGAGCTCAGGCACCCGTGAGAAATCCATGGAGTGATTGGGGCCACTGTCCTGCATATAGATACTGCCGCAGCCACTGGCTAGTAGTATGCTAGCGAGTAGAGCAAGCCTGTAAGTCGCCGTGGTTAAATTACCATGGGGAGATGTGTGGAGCTGATAGTCACACATAAATCAATATACGCTATACGCCGCCATCACGGACCGAGCGAATCGCTTCACTCAAACGATAAACAGCCATGGCGTATAGCGGACTGTGGTTATAACGGGTAATAACGTAGAAGTTGTTGAGGGTCACCCAATATTCAGGACCTGTGGTCCCATCCAGTTTTAGCAGGGCCACGGATTCTTCATTAGCCAGCTTAGCGGTGGTTTTAACTTTGTGCTTTTTCAATTCGCCGGCGGTAAATTTGGGTTTGTAGCCTTTCTCCAGCATTTCCTTGTGGCGCTTTCCCTTAACCTTGGCTGGAAAAGCCACGCTACCACCTGCTTGCCATTTATGGCGTTTAAAATAGTTGGCCACACTGCCAATAATATCCGCACGACTGGTCCACAAGTCGCGTGTACCATCTTTATCAAAATCAACAGCATACTCGCGGAAGCTGCTGGGAATAAATTGGGGTTGACCCATGGCTCCGGCGTAGGAGCCCAGCATTGCCAGTGGGTCAAAATTTTCTTCGCGGGTCATCAACAGGTAGTGTTGTAGCTCTTTACTGAAAAATTTGCTGCGAGGCGGATAATCAAAGGCCAGGGTTGAGAGGGCATCAATTACCCGGTGGTTACCCGCATGGCGACCATAGTAGGTTTCAACACCGATGATGGCGACAATGATCTGGGCGGGTACGCCGTACTTCTGTTCAGCCTGGGCCAGCAGTTCAGTATTCTCCTGCCAGAACTTTACCCCACCGTTGATGCGTTTCTCAGTGATGAAAATGGGGCGATATTGGTGCCAGGGTTTTCCTTCTGCCGGACGGGTCATCGTTTTAATGATGTCTTCGCGCAGCTTCACCTGCTTAAACACGTTCTCCAGTTCTGCACGCTTAAAATCATGCTCGGAGACCATTTCGTTAATAAACGTCTGGATATCGTCTCTTTCTAGCGGATTCGGCTTTGCTGAAAGGCAGGCACTGAGCATTAAGGGGATGCAGAAGCACAGTACATAGGGAAAAATCTTTAATTTTGACACGTTGTATTAACTCTCAAGCAGTCTTCTATGGGTTTGAATAGACATAAGCATACCGAAAGCGGCCATCAAGGTCACCATTGAACTGCCGCCATAACTTATCAGGGGTAGTGGCAAACCCACTACAGGCAGTAGGCCGGTGACCATTCCAATGTTTACAAATACATATACCAGGAAGGTCATGGTCAGACTTCCTGCCAGTAGTCGGGTAAAGGTGGTCTGGGCATTTACGGCGATATACAGGCCTCGCAGGATAACGAATAGATACAGGCTCAACAGTAACAGAATACCCAGTAGGCCAAACTCTTCGCCGAACACGGCAAAGATAAAGTCGGTGGAGCGTTCCGGTAAAAATTCCAGTTGTGATTGGGTGCCATTGAGCCAGCCCTTGCCGTACAGACCACCGGAACCAATGGCGATTTTGGACTGAATGATGTGATAGCCCGCGCCCAGTGGATCATTTTCAGGGTTAAGGAAGGTGAGTACCCGCTGTTTTTGGTAGGCATGCATGCCAAACTTCCATAGTAGCAAGGCTGTTGGGATGAGCAGTAACACGGTAGCTCCCACCAGTCGCCAGCGAAGGCCGGCAAACAGCAATACAAAGGCTCCCGAACTTCCAATCAGCAGAGCCGTGCCCAAATCCGGTTGTTTGGCAATGAGTAGAGTCGGTACAAAAAAGATAAGGGTCGCGACAATGATGCGTTTGCTGGCAGGAGGCAGGGTACTTTCCGCCAGATACCAGGCGATCATCATGGGTACTGCTACTTTCATTAGCTCAGAGGGCTGGAAACGGAAAAATCCCAGATCCAGCCAGCGCTGGGCGCCTTTACCCTCGACGCCCAGCAGTAGTACCGCCAGTAACAGCGCCAGACCAATGCCAAACAGCCAGGGTGACCAGCGCAGCAGGGTGGTGGGTGAAATCTGAGCGATAAAAAGCATCACTGTGAAGGCAACGGCCAGCCTTATGCTCTGGCGCAGTACCAGATCCAGATCTTGTCCACCGGAGCTATAGAGCATGATCAGCCCCACCGCTGAGAGCGCTAACAAACCGAGCAGCAAAGGCATATCGAGGTGCAGGCGTCTGAGTAGTGTGTTTTGACCAGTGGTGTACATTATTCTCGGGACTCCATGGTTGTTGCTGGCTTGTTCAAAAAAGGGTTGTTTAATAAATATTGATCCATGAGTTTGCGTGCGATGGGTGCGGCGGCACTACTCCCACTACCACCATTTTCCACAATCAGAGCCACCGCAATACGGGGTTTTTCCACAGGGGCGAAGGCGATGAACAGGGCATGGTCTTGCAATCGTTTTGTAACTTCTTCCACTACATACTCTTCGTCCTGTTTGATACCGAACACCTGAGCAGTACCCGTTTTCCCCGCCATGTTGTATTGCAGTCCACGGTTAATACCGTGAGCAGTGCCGGTGAAGTCGTGGACAACTGCTTTCATGGCCTTGATGATTGCTCGCCAGTTGGCGGGGGCACTGATTTCAACGGCAGCCAGTGTTTTATTTTCAATATCCTGTTGTGTTCTTGTACTGGTATTTCCAATGGTTTTTACCAGCTGAGGTTGCATGCGTTTACCGCCAAGGGAAAGGGCGGCGGTGCTGGCGGCGAGTTGCAGAGGTGTTGCCAGCATGTAACCCTGGCCAATACCCGAAATGAGTGTTTCGCCAGGGAACCAGTGAGTGCCATACTTTTTTTGCTTCCATTCACGTGAGGGTATCAGGCCATTGGCTTCGCCGCCGATGTCGATGCCGGTCTTATTACCAAAGCCAAAGGCCTTCATGATTTTTGAAATACGGTCGATGCCCAGGTTGAGTGACAGGTCATAGAAATAGACGTCACAGGAATGTTTGATGGCTTGATATAAATTGGTTGAACCATG
>DAOWII010000203.1 GCA_030640985.1 Chromatiales bacterium | reverse complement strand
TGTTTGATCCAGCGGGTGGCCTCGATGAAGTCCACGGCGTAGTTGTTGTGTTCTTCAATACCCGTGGCCACGGCAAAGATGTTGGGATCAAAAATGATGTCTTCTGCCGGGAAGCCGACCTTCTCTGTGAGCACCTGGTAGGAGCGTTGGCAGATCTCGGTCTTGCGTTCGTAGGTATCCGCCTGACCTTTTTCGTCGAAGGCCATCACTACCACCGCCGCGCCGTACTTGCGCAAAAGATTGGCGTGATAAATAAAGGCCTCTTCACCCTCCTTGAGGGAGATGGAATTGACGATGCCCTTACCCTGAATGCACTTGAGGCCCGCCTCAATGATCTCCCATTTGGAGGAGTCGACCATCACTGGCACTTTGGATATATCCGGCTCGGAAGCCACCAGGTTGAGGTAGGTAACCATGGCCTGTTTGCCATCCAGCATCGCCTCGTCCATGTTGATGTCGATGACCTGGGCGCCGTTCTCTACCTGCTCGCGGCAAACATCCAGAGCTTCGTCGTACTCGCCTTCCAGCACCAGCCGTTTGAACTTGGCTGAGCCGGTGACGTTGGCCCGTTCCCCCACATTGACGAACAGGGAGTCAGCACTGATGTTAAAGGGTTCCAGGCCGGAGAGGCGGCACTGGGGTTCTATGTCGGTGACAGAGCGAGGTGAGTACTTGCTTACTGCATCAGCAATGGCCTTGATGAATTCAGGGGTGGTGCCGCAACAACCGCCAATGATATTGAGGAAGCCACTTTTGGCCCATTCGCCAATCTGCCCAGCCATGACTTCCGGTGTCTCGTCGTACTCACCAAAGGCATTGGGCAGACCCGCATTGGGGTGAGCGCTGACATAGCAGTTCGCTACTCTGGATAACTCCTCTACGTACTGACGCAGCTCTTCGGCACCCAGGGCGCAGTTGAGGCCGATGCTAATGGGGTTGGCGTGAGCCAGGGAGTTATAGAAGGCCTCGGTGGTCTGGCCGGACAGGGTGCGGCCAGAGGCATCGGTAATGGTGCCCGAGATCATGATGGGCAGTTCGATTTCATTATCTTCAAAAAAGCTTTGTACGGCGAAGATCGCAGCCTTGGCATTGAGGGTATCGAAGATGGTCTCGATGAGAATAATGTCGGCACCACCATCCACCAGTCCACGTGTGGCCTCGGTGTAAGCGGTTACCAACTCGTCAAAGCTGACATTACGGAAGCCTGGGTCGTTTACATCCGGTGAAAGGGAACAGGTGCGACCGGTGGGGCCCAACACGCCAGCGACAAATCTTGGCTTATCAGCAGAGCTGGCCGCTCTTGCGCTTCCTGCGCTCGCGACACTCGTACTTCCATGTACGTCGTATTTGTCGCAGGCCTCACGGGCCAGTTTGGCGCCTGCCACGTTCAACTCATAAACCAGTTCTTCCATCTGGTAGTCATCCATGGAGACCGAGGTGGAGTTGAAGGTATTGGTCTCAACGATGTCGGCACCCGCTTCAAGATACTGCTCATGGATGCCACGAATAATATCCGGCTGGGTCAGGGCCAGTAGGTCGTTATTGCCCTTGAGGTCCGTTGGCCAGTCGGCAAAGCGTTCACCGCGATAATCTGCTTCTTCCAGTTTATGACGCTGGATCATGGTGCCCATGGCGCCATCCAGAATCAGGATACGTTCTTTTAGCAGGCGTTCGAGCTGTGAGGTTTTGTCCTTTGCCATTGATTTCTCAGGGTTTTTCTATGAAAAATGAGACATTTTAGCATGAGAAGTCTTTTTTCGTTGCCAAATCTTGCAAATAGAAATTGATGGACTATATTTATGTCATGAATGTGAACTTTATGAATCCCGCAGTAACAATGTAAAAAGGACGACATTATGGAACTTGATAACTATATGTTGGTTTACACGGGCAAAATTCTTGATGGTTATAGTATTGAGGATGTGAAGAAGAATATGGCGGAGATGATTGGCAAGGAGCAATGGAAGCTCGAGTTCCTTTTTTCTGGCAAAAGCTGTGTGATTAAATCCAGCATGGGCTTGAGGGCAGCAATGCAGTATCAGGGCATATTCGCGCTAACCGGGGCCCTGACGGAGGTTGTGTATCGGTCTCAGGCAAGCCCGAAGGCATGTATCAAGCGACATCAGGACTCCTCTTATGGTTCGCTATTTCAGGTAATGCACTGATAGAAAAGGCAGTTTTATGAAAAGCGTGTCACGGCTTACCTTGATATTTGATACTGGAAAATAACCCTGCTTAAACTAAACTATTATGTGACAGTGGGGAATGCCTTTGATACGGTACACAAGGAGGCCGTGCAATAGCATATTCAATATTTTAACTAGAGGTGTAGCTTATGATTGCCGATGAATATATGTTGGTATTTAGAGGAGAAGTCATGGAAGGTTATGACGCGGACCTGGTGGTCAATGAGTTGGCAAGAATGACCGGCAAGGAGCGCTCCGTTGTCAAAAGACTTTTTTCTGGTGGATGCTGGATACTGAAAACAGGGATGAATTTGCTGGCCGCACAGAAATACCAGTCAATGATTGGTTTGACGGGGGCTGTGGTGAACGTGGAAAAGGCCTCTGTAGAGAATCAGAGTTGTGAGCTTCAGCCAGTCAAAACAGGAATGATACAGCGGCTGAAGAAGTTATTTGGTATGACTTAATCCACATAGGGGCCATACTGCCGTATGGGTTCATTATGGGGCGTTCCGAAACAGAGCATTAGCTGGCTTTGTTGTGTGGCTTCTATTTTTATCTCATTTTTATCTGTGCTGAAAAAAGCATCCCCTGCTTTTAGCGCTTGGCCATTAATACGGGTCTCTCCTTCAATCATATAGATCAGCCCACGAGCATCCTCTGCCGGGGTTTCGTTAAAAACACCGTCCTTCTCAAGAGTGATATGTAGATAACGCACGGGCGTTAGCAATTTCAGGGGGGAACCCTTACCTACGACTACTTTTACTTTGCCCTTGTCGATAGCATATTCGGGAAATTCTTCGGCATTTACCTGTTGATAGCCGGGCGAAATGTTCTTGAGTTTTTTGGGTAGGTTAATCCATAGCTGGATTCCACCGCTGTACCCTTCCGGGCCCGGCATCTCCGAATGAATAATTCCTTGCCCAGCCGTAAAACGCTGTGCACCACCAGGCAGAACAGTGGAGGCATTACCCAGGTTGTCCTCGTGCCGCATGCTACCTTCAAACATGTAGGTAATGGCTTCAAAGCCTCGATGGGGGTGAGATGGGAAACCGGCTTTGCCGCTTATGGAAAAGTGATCCCACAAGACAAAGGGATCGAAATTCATGAATTTCTGCCACAGGGGAAACAGGCGCTGCACATCCGCACCATCGCCTTCTTTCATGCTGTTTGCATGACGAACAAATGTGGTGGAATTAATCATAAGTAGAAATAAAAAGGGACATCCTTGTCCAATCGTTCCGGGTTGAAGGTACTACTGCTGGTGCGATCCATCGCACCAGGGTTTATTGCTCGTTTTTCCACAGCCGCATATATACAGTTCGCTATCACTTTCGGGGGTATGCGCTAACGGCTCCGTGCCCGGATACTCGCTGTGGCTACCGTCGCACCAGGGTGGATTTCCGGTATGGCCGCATTGGCAGATATACACGGTTTCGCCTGCCGGGACGTCAATTATATGGGGGCGGCCTTTTTCATATTGAGCCATGACGAGTCTCCTTCATTTGAAGATAATGGCGGTCATGGGGCGCTGTAAAATCCACTTCGGGTCCTTTGGGGATAATGCCATTGGGATTGATGGATGGGTGGCTGGTAAAGTAATGGGTTTTGATGTGATCCATATTTACCGTATCTGCAATTCCCGGTATCTGGTATAGCTCGCGAGTATAGGCCCACAGACTAGGGTAATCAATCAGGCGCTGACGATTACACTTGAAGTGGCTGTAGTAGACTGCATCAAAACGAACCAGAGTGGTGAACAGACGCCAGTCTGCCTCGGTGATCTGTTCACCTACCAGGTAGCGGTGCTGGCTCAGGTGCAGCTCCAGATCATCGAGAGTCTCGAACAGGGCATCAAAGGCGTGTTCGTAGACCTCCTGGCTGGTGGCAAAACCGGCCCGGTAAACACCGTTGTTTACCGTATGATAGATACGCTGATTGATGGCATCAATTTCGTCCCGTAGTGCTATTGGGTAGAGATCTACCGAGGTATCGCCCCACGCATTAAAGGCGCTGTTGAACATGCGAATGATTTCGGAGGACTCATTATTAACGATGGTCTCTCGTTTGGTGTCCCACAGTATCGGCACGGTCACAATGCCAGAATAATCAGCCTGAGCCATATTGTAGAGTTCGTATAGATAACGGCTGTGGTTAATTGTATCCGATGTTGCACCCGGATAATCCCTGAATTCCCAACCCTGTTCGCCCATATAAGGGTGCACTACAGAGACGGAGATGACATCTTCCAGTTTTTTTAATTTGCGGAAGATTAGTGTGCGATGTGCCCAGGGGCAGGCGTGAGAGACATATAGATGGTAGCGTTCTGGTTCGGCAACAAAGCCACCTTCGCCACTGGGACCCATGCGGCCATTTTCCGTTATCCAACTACGAAAACGGGATTCCATCCGGCGAAACTCGCCTTTACGAATTTCTGTTTTTAGCCAGTCATGGCTGATCTTCCCGGCGGTTAATAGACTCATAACTCAGATCCCTCTAGTTATAGTTTTATAGGGTACGAGGTTGAACCTTTATTATCCATAAAGAAAATAGATATTAAAGTGCAAATAATCCGGTATAATTATCTAAAATTTAGATATGTGGTGCGTATGCAAACCCCTCGTTCAAGTCTAGAGCAATGGCGTGTCCTTCAAGCGGTGATTGATTACGGTGGCTTTGCCAAAGCCGCTGAGCAATTACATCGAAGTCAGTCATCAGTGAGTTACTCCGTGGCCAAATTGCAACAGCAATTAGGAGTGGAGCTACTGGTGATGAAAGGGCGAAAGGCTTGTTTGACCCAAAAGGGAGAAACCCTGTTGCGGCGTTCCCGGGAGTTGCTCAATGAGGCCATCTCACTGGAAAACCTGGCGAACAGCATGGAGCAGGGCTGGGAGCCGGATATTTCCCTGGTGGTGGATGCGGCATTCCCCGTTCACCTGTTGATGGAGGCTCTGAAACACTTTACCCCACACAGTCGAGGCACGCGGGTGCAACTCAACGAAGTGATTTTATCTGGTGCCGAGCAGGCACTGGAGGAAGGTTGGGCTGATCTGGTGATTGGCGTACACGTGCCTAAAGGATATCTGGGGGACCTCATTGTCGAAATTGAATTTGTTGCTGTGGCCAGCCCCGAGCATCCCTTGCATCAGCTAGGGAGGGGGCTTCGCAGCGACGATTTACGTCAGCAAGTGCAGGTGGTAATAGGAGATTCCGGTAATGTGCGGCCCATGGAGTGGGGCTGGCTGGGAGAGCAGAGATGGACTGTCTCGAGTATCGACAAGGCGGTGACCACGGTATGTCATGGGCTGGGATTCAGCTGGCTGCCACGGCACCAGATAGAGACAGAGTTGGTAGAGGGAAGACTCAAGCCATTACCACTTAGCGAAGGACAGTGCTTTAAGGCAGACCTGTATCAGGTATTTGGACACCCGGAGCGAATTGGACCTGCCACACGCAAACTGGCAGAGATATTGATGGAAGTGAGCCATCAGCAGTGAGCAATAAATTGTCACCATTTCTACCCGCAAATAACGCTAAAATAGGCGCATGCAATCACCAAACATATCTACGTGACCAATTAATACGATGATAAATATAGAGCCTCCTGCAGGAAATAATTCACGTCACAGTGAAAATAAACTGCACAGACGTTTGCGTCATGATGTGGGCGAGGCCATTGCCGACTTTAATATGATTGAGGATGGCGATAAGGTGATGGTGTGTCTTTCAGGTGGTAAGGACAGCTATGCCATGCTGGACATTCTGCTTTATTTACAGGCACGTGCCCCGATTAAATTTGAATTGGTGGCGGTTAACCTGGATCAAAAACAGCCGGGTTTCCCTGAGCATGTGTTGCCGGAATACCTGAAAGGCCTGGGCATTCCCTACAAAATTATTGAGGAAGATACCTACAGCACGGTTAAACGAGTGATACCCGAGGGTAAAACCACTTGCTCCCTTTGTTCACGTTTGCGTCGTGGTATTTTATATCGCACAGCAAAAGAACTAGGTGCAACCAGGATTGCCCTGGGGCATCATCGTGAAGATATTATGGAAACCTTTTTTCTGAATATGTTTCATGGTGGTCGACTCAAGGCGATGCCGCCAAAATTACTTTCTGATGACGGACAACATATTGTGATTCGTCCGCTGGCTTATTGTAGGGAAAAAGACATTATTAAATACTCCGAGTTCAAACAGTTTCCTATTATTCCCTGTAACTTATGCGGCTCGCAGTCCAGTCTACAACGGCAGGTGATTAAAGAAATGCTACAGAGTTGGGACAAAGCATTTCCTGGCCGTATCGAAATCATGTTTCGCAGCCTGAAAAATGTGTCCCCCTCGCATTTGGCCGATAGAGCATTGTTTGATTTTGCCGATCTACAACGACAAGATATGCCTTTTTCTGAGGGCGATATCGCCTTTGATCAGGAAGCATTTACCAGTGAACAAATTACACCGGCTAGCGAACCAGTAAAGTTTGTCCCGCAGGTGAAAACCGGTACATTAACCTAGTGATTTTTCTGTTTCATTCACTAGCGCGCCTGCCCTTACCCGTAGCTCACGGAATTGGTTATTTACTTGGCTGGTTATTTTTTTTGTTGCCTAATCCTCATCGCAATATCAGTCGGGTTAATCTTAAATATTGTTATCCGGAACTATCTCGTTTTGCAAGATTAAACCTGCTGCGTAAAAGCCTTATTGAAACAGGTAAATTAATGCTGGAAACACCCACCATGTGGCTTGGTAAATCGGAGACGATATTAAACAGGGTGAAACAGGTTAGTGGTGAAGATTATTTAAAAAAGGGTATGGCCAGGGGCAAGGGCGTGATCCTCGCTATCCCGCATCTGGGCTCATGGGAAATGGTAGGTCTTTACTGTTCAGCAAATTATCCAATGACATCACTTTATAGACCACCACGGCAACAGTCTCTGGAAGAGACTATACGCAAGGGTCGTGAGGTGATGGGTGCAAAACTTGTCCCCACCGATGCCAAAGGTGTACGTTCACTATATAAGGCGCTGAGCGCAGGAGAAGTGGTCGCGATTTTGCCGGATCAGGATCCTCGTGAGGAAGGTGGGAGCTTTGCTCCTTTTTACGGGATAGCGGCGAATACTATGACCTTGTTGCCACGCCTGGTCGCTAGAAGTGGCGCCACGGTTTTGATGTGTTTTACTGAGCGTCTATCCTGGGGGCGTGGCTTCCATTTGCACTTTTTCCCAGCACCTGATGGCATTGAATGTGAAGAAACCAGTCAGTCAGTGGTCGCTGTGAACCAGGGGGTCGAGCAGTGTGTGCGTATGAAGCCGGAGCAGTACCAGTGGTGTTACAAGCGTTTTCGTACCCGGCCCGAAGGTGAGAAACCTTTTTACCAGTAAAAGATTCAAGGTAAATCAGGCAAGAGCGAAAAGAATATTTTTGCGTTAAATTCAGCCGCTCAATCAATAAAAACTTCAGCTCTTCGGCCGATCATAATGTCCTGAATCGGGATTTCCATTCATGACATAGGGTGGTGGTGAAGCATCCGGCCGGGTCTGGAAGATACGCATGGACCACATGTATTGTTCCGGTGCGAGGCGGATTATTTTTTCCAGTTCCTGATTCATGCGTGTCGCATTTTCTGTTTCATTTTCTCCCGGAAAGTTTTCCATGGCCGGAAAAATATGTGCGACATAGCGCCCATCTTCGGGTCGGTAGTAGGTAGTGTAGGGCAATACCACTGCCTTATTGATGCGAGCCAGTCGGGACAGCGCTGTGATAGTTGCGGTAGGAACACCAAAAAAGGGAACAAATACTGAATTTTCCGTACCCAAATCTTCATCAGGCAAATAATAGAAAGCATGACCGGCCCGAACAGCTTTGATCACTGGACGCATGCCTTGTTCGCGGGTAAACAGTATACCGTGGAAGCGACAACGGCCTTTGGCCATCACCCAGTCCATCAATGGGTTGCGAGCCTGTTTAACCAGGCCAACGGAGGCAAACCTTTGAGTTAGCAGGGTGGCACCAAAATCCAGGGCAACATTATGGGCTGTCAGCAGGATCACCGGCTTGTCGGCCGCCACCTGGGCTTGCAGGTGTTCGGCTCCCTCCATGGTTAACATTTTTTGAAGCTGTTTTGGTCTGCCCCATAAAACCAGGCTGTAGTCGAGTAAAGTCATGGCCAAGGTGCGGAAGTAGTTTTTTGCCAGCGCCTCACGTTTGTTAGCGGATAGTTCTGGAAAACACCACTGCAGGTTGGTCAGTACAATCGCCCGGCGTTTGTGATGCCTTCGTAATGCCAGATCACCTAATGCATATCCCAGTCGTTTGCGAAAGTGGTGAGGTAATTGGCCTAGTAGCCATAACAGGCCTAGTATCAGCCAGGTGGGCCAGAAACGAGGGGTCAAAAAACGGGGCGAAAATGGAGCAGGGTAGTCGGATTTAATTTCGGACATAAGATAGTTGCTAACGTAGTTCTTTCAGTAATTGCTCTATCATGGATTCGGCCTGGGAGGCATAACCACCACCAAACAAATTGAAGTGGTTAAGTATGTGATAAAGATTGTACAGGATTTTGCGGGTCTGGTAGCCGTCATCCAATGGCCAGGCCTTATTATAGGCAGTATAAAAATCCGGGCCAAAACCACCAAACAGTTCGGTCATGGCAATATCTGCTTCCCTGTCACCGTAATAAACCGCCGGATCAAAAATGCTGGGCTCCCCCAGTCGGGTAAAGGCGTAATTGCCAGACCACAGATCACCATGGAGTAGCGAAGGGGGTGGGTTGTACTCATTGAACAACGCGGGGAAACCATGGAGCAGCGCTTCCCCCTTGTCTTGCAGACTACTACTTGCTCCTTTTTTGGCTGCCAGTTCAAGCTGGAAACCGAGGCGCCTGTCTCTCCAGAAGTCGGTCCAGTTGTCAGCGGGACTATTGGGCTGTGGCGTAGCGCCGATGGTATTGTCCCGGTGCCAGCCGAAGTGGTTATCGCTAGCCTGGTTTCGGTGCATGTCGGCGAGCCTGTTCCCCAGTGCCTGCTGATCGCCGGCAGTGCCAAGCTCCAGATATTCCATGACCAGGAAGCTCGAGCTTTCTACGATGCCCCAGCATACGGGTTTGGGTACCCGAATGGCGTTAGTGTTGGCCAGTTCATCGAGCCCCTCAGCCTCGGCACTAAACATATCCTGCATGGAGGAATCATGCAGTTTGAGAAAAAAGACCTGGCCACTGCCTTCGATGCGGTAGGCGGCATTGATACTGCCTCCACCGACAGAGCGTTGATTCTCAATCGTGAATAACTTTCCCGTAGCGGTGCTGATTTGCTCGGCAATAACTTTTTGTAAGGACATGATGACCTCCAAAGTCATCCATATTCTCGACGATAGTGGTGAAACAGGGGAATATTGTACCCCTTGTAGAGGAGCTAGGTAGCTGAAACTTTGCCCGGTAATGGAGTGTTTATCAATGGTTGATTCAGCTGAAAGAGGCGGCTTAAGCAAGTGAAATGCTAACCATTGCAGCAGAGATCCCTGAGTCATATTTTTTTTCTATACGCAAGCCTTTTTTTAAATTATTTTAGCCATTTATGCACAGTTATTTGAGGATCAATAACTTGCGGCATATTTTGCAGGAAAAAAAGGCATAAAATTGACACTTATACGTAACCTATTGTTTTTGCTTGATTAATTGAGGTGTCTGTTTTGTGTTCAATTTGACGTAGATGTAATAATTATGCGGCCTGTGGAAGCTTTCACCCATTTCATCCACAAAGTTATCCACAGCTTTTGTGGATAAATAATGAACCCTTATATAGACAAGGATTTAGCCGATAAAACCTAGAAACGATCTCAGGAGTGCGCCCTAACTGGGGGCGAAGAATATCTTCCTGCATGACTTCCCAAGGCGTGATAGATTGCGCCCATGAATCAGCGCATCCTCCGTATTGCCATCCCTTCACCCTTGAGGCGTAGTTTCGATTATCTGCTGCCTGCAAAGATGGCAAATACTGCTCTTGAACCCGGTGTCAGGCTACGCGTGCCCTTTGGGCCGCGCAAGTTAGTGGGAGTATTTCTGGAAGAGATCGCCGAAACCCCTGTGCCGGTGGCGCGTCTTAAACCCATCATTGAAATCCTGGATGAAACCTCATTGTTTCCTGAGGATGTGCTGGAACTGCTGCGACGAGCATGTAGCTACTATCGTCATGCGCCCGGCGATGTCTATATTGCCGCTTTGCCCGCGCTGTTGCGTCAGGGGCAGGCGGCAACTGTGCGCGGTGTACAACACTTTCGCCTGACGGATTCAGGCCAATCGGTGACCGCTGATATGCTCAAGCGAGCCCCCCGGCAATGGCTGCTGCTTAAATTATTGGGCGAGTTTGCTGAAGGCCTTGGGTCAGATGTACTCAATAGCCGTATGGAGAACTGGCGCCCAATTATGAAGCGGCTGCTGGAAAAGCAATGGGTTAACGAGAGCAATGAGATAGTGACTGCGGTTGCACAAAAGGATGTCCCGCCATCACCCCCGATGCTTAATGGCGAACAGCAAGTAGCTGTCACAAAGGTGGTTGAAGCCCTGGGGGAATATCAGGGCTTTTTACTGGAAGGGGTTACCGGCAGTGGCAAGACCGAAGTTTATCTGCGGATTATAGAAGAAGTGCTGGCATCAGGCCGCCAGGCCCTGGTGCTGGTGCCCGAGATCGGTCTTACCCCCCAGTTGGTGCAACGTTTCCAGCAGCGTTTCCCGGTGCCTATTGCGCTGTTGCACTCTGGGCTCAATGACACTGAGCGGCTCAATGCCTGGTTAATGGCTCGTGACGGGAGTGCGCCCATCGTCATTGGTACTCGCTCCGCTGTATTCACACCGTTGTGCAAGCCCGGGGTGATTATCGTTGATGAGGAGCATGATGCCTCCTATAAGCAGCATGATGGCTTCCGTTATTCGGCGCGGGATCTGGCTGTGATGCGGGGACATCTGGTTCAGGTGCCAGTGTTGCTGGGCTCAGCCACTCCCTCCATGGAGAGTTTGCACAATACTCGGAGTGTCCGCTACGGACTACTTGAATTGTCCAAACGGGCCGGGGCTGCTTCGCAGCCGTCCATTCGATTGCTGGATATACGCAGTCAGCCTATGGATGAAGGTTTATCGGATAATTTGTTGCAGGTGATGCGACGACACCTGCAACAGAATGGTCAAATATTATTGTTTCTTAATCGGCGTGGTTATGCCCCTGTGCTGATGTGCCACGACTGTGGCTGGGTGGGAAAGTGCCAGCGTTGCGATGCCCACTTGACCTTGTATGCCGGTCAGCGACGCATGCGTTGTCACCACTGTGCAAGTGAGCGCCCTGTTTTTAGTGAATGCCCGGAGTGCAAAAGCCATGAGTTGCATCCGGTGGGTCAGGGTACCGAGCGGGTGGAACAAGCTCTGCAGAGAAACTTCCCGGACACTGAAATAGCCCGTATTGACCGTGACAGTACCCGCCGTAAAGGCAGCATGGAGGCAATGTTGGAACGCATTCACGAAGGAAAAACACGCATTCTTGTGGGTACCCAAATGCTGGCGAAAGGTCATCACTTCCCCGGTGTAACTCTGGTTGCCATTCTTGACTGTGACCAAGGACTGTTCAGTGTGGACTTTCGTGCCAGTGAGCGCATGGCTCAGTTGATTACCCAGGTAGCCGGTCGTGCCGGCCGAGCCGAAAAATCCGGCGAGGTGTTGATTCAGACCCATCACCCGGAACACCCATTGTTACAGTGTCTGATTCAGCAGGGTTACCAGGGTTTTTCCAAGGCCATATTGGCCGAGCGGCAGGCAGCCGAACTACCGCCCTTCAGTCATATGGCTTTGTTAAGGGCTGAGGCGGTGGCTGCCGATGCTGCAATGACATTCTTGTGCGAGGCACGGGATTTGGCGCAGGCAATCGATGTGAGTGATGTGGATATACTTGGGCCGGTACCCGCCCCCATGGAGCGTCGTGCCGGACGCTTCCGTGCACAACTGTTATTGCAGGCAACACAACGGCAGGATTTACAAAACCTGTTGAGTCCCTGGATACAGCAACTGGAAGGTCTCAAGGCGGGTCGAAAAGTACGCTGGTCGTTAGATGTAGACCCATACGAGATGTATTAACTCGCTTGGTGGCGAGTTAATACATCTCGTAGCGACAAGTGACAAGCAGCAAGCGACAAGGGATAATAGTCAGGTTTTACTCCGAGACACTTTCAAGGGGTTTTCTTGTCACTTTTTACTTTGAGCTTTTTTATCTGAATTTATTATGAAACACCACCTGCAGGAAATTATTTCCACCGCACTATCCACGCTCCGTGCTGATGGCACCCTTGACTGTGAGCTGCCTGATATCCAGATTGAGCGCACCCGTGATCGCAGCCATGGCGATTTTGCCTGTAATATCGCGATGATGCTGGCTAAATTTGCCAAACGTAAGCCTCGCGATTTGGCCGAACAGATCGTGGCGGCTTTGCCGCAGAGTGATAGCGTGGCAAAGGTCGAGATCGCCGGTCCCGGTTTTATTAACTTCTCCATGGCCCCGTCAGCCTTCCAGGCGGTGGTCGAGCAAGTGCTGGAAGCGGGTGAAGCCTATGGCCGTTCTACCATCGGTGCGGGTAAGCGGGTGCAGGTAGAGTTTGTTTCCGCCAATCCCACCGGGCCTTTGCATGTGGGCCATGGTCGTGGTGCTGCCTATGGGGCGACCGTTGCTGACTTGCTGGCCGTTGCCGGCTTTCAGGTGCACAGGGAATACTATGTGAATGATGCCGGTCGGCAGATGGATATCCTTGCTACCAGTGTCTGGCTGCGTTATCTGGATGTGTGCGGTGAAAAGCTTGAGTTTCCTAGTAATGGTTATAAAGGCGATTATGTTTGGGACATCGCCAAAAGCCTGCAGCAGGATGCGGGTGAGACTTATCGTCACTCGGCGACAGACGTGTTTACCGATATTCCTGCGGACGAGCCTGCCGGGGGTGACAAGGAGCTGCACATCGATGCCCTGATTGCCCGTGCCAGAGAATTATTGGGCGCCGACGATTATCGCAAGGTTTTCGATAAGGGACTGAATGTAATCCTCGCCGATATCCGGGAAGATCTGGAAGAGTTTGGCGTAGCCTACGAAGAGTGGTATTCGGAACGTTCCCTGATGGAAAGCGGTGCGGTGGATAAAGCCATTGAGCGCTTACAGACCTCCGGCCATGTCTATGAAGAAAAGGGCGCGCTGTGGTTTCGGTCCACCGACTTCGGTGATGAA
Source organism: Chromatiales bacterium (assembly GCA_030640985.1). Taxonomy (GTDB): domain Bacteria; phylum Pseudomonadota; class Gammaproteobacteria; order Thiohalomonadales; family Thiohalomonadaceae; genus DAOWII01. The sequence goes on along the minus strand of DAOWII010000203.1, from coordinate 2,990 downwards.
AAAGATCGGGTCGTGGTACGCGACAATGGACAAAAAACCTATTTCGCTTCCGATATCGCCTATCACATGGAAAAGATCGAGCGCGGTTTCGAGCGTGTTATCGATGTATGGGGGGCAGACCATCACGGCTATGTGCCTCGGGTGAAAGCCGCTCTTCAAGCCCTGGGTGATGACCCTTCCAAACTGGATGTGTTACTGGTGCAATTTGCCATTCTTTATCGCAGCGGTGAGAAGGTGCAGATGTCCACCCGCTCTGGTTCATTTGTGACCTTGCGAGAACTACGCGAAGAAGTCGGCAACGATGCCGCCCGCTTCTTTTATGTGATGCGCAAGTGTGAGCAGCATATGGATTTCGATCTGGATCTGGCCAAGTCCCAGAGCAACGACAACCCGGTCTATTACCTGCAATATGCCCATGCCCGGGTGTGCAGCGTCATGCGCCAACTGGAGGAGAAAGGTTTCTCCTATGAGCAGGCTGTCGGACTCAAACAGGTAGATAAACTCACCGAGTCACATGAACAGGCCTTGCTGGTGAGTCTGTCTCGTTATCCAGAAGTAGTAGAGGCCGCTGCCCTTGAGCATGAGCCCCACGTGGTCGCTTATTACCTGCGCGAATTGGCCAATGATTTTCACACCTATTACAACGCCCATCAATTCCTGGTGGAAGAAAGCAGCCTGCGTAATTCCCGACTGGCATTGATCCTGGCGGTGCGTCAGGTGTTGGCCAATGGCCTTGGTTTATTGGGCGTTTCTGCCCCGGAGAGTATGTAAGTATGGCAAGAGATTACGCAAAAAAACAGGTGCATAAAAATGTTGTCCCCGGTTGGGTCTGGTTACTGGCGGGGCTTGCCATCGGACTGTTTGCGGCCTTTCTGGTTTACCTCAACAAGATGCCCGCTCAGGGGCCGGTGGATGAAGCTGCCCGGGAGGTGATGGCCAAGATCAATACCCTCAAGGCGAAGGTGGAGAAAAGTAATGCTTCTACCGATTCCAAAGAAGATAAACCTGGATTGAAATTTGATTTTTACAGCATGTTGCCCGAGTTTGAGGTGATGGTGCCGGAAGATGAAATTGATGAAGCAACCGGCCAACCTCCTGAGGCCGAGGCGCCTGTTAAATATATATTCCAGGCGGGCTCTTTCCAAAGTGCCGAAGATGCCGATACCCGCAAGGCGCAACTGGCTCTGTTAGGGATTCCTACGGCCATTCAGAAAGTCGTTATCGACAAAAAAAATACCTGGCATCGGGTGCGCACTGTTCCCTATCACGGCCGTGCTGATCTTAACCGCGTACGTCGCCTGCTGCATGATAATGAAATCGAGTTTATTGTCATGAAGAGCAAGGACGGAGAGTAGGAGGCTCGCCTCGAGCCGGTTGCAGAATCCGGGCATATGTTTATCGGCCCGAGGCATTGTACAAAGGCAAGCTTTATACCTTGAAGAGTAGTGACACTTTTTTAGGTGCTATTACATAAACCATGATTCTGTTATGCACTTCGTCCTATTACTTCTACTGATTCTGGCTCTGGTATTCGGCCCCCAGCTGTGGGTGCGCTATGTGTTGCGGCGTTACAGTAATGAGCGTGATGATATTCGTGGCACGGGTGGTGAGCTGGCGCGGCATCTGCTGGATCGTTTTCACATGGAATATGTGCAGGTTGAGATCACTGAGCGAGGTGATCACTATGACCCTGCCGAAAAAGTCGTGCGACTCTCGCCCGACAATCACGATAAAAAATCTCTTACCGCCATCGCCGTTGCCGCTCATGAAGTGGGGCATGCCATTCAGCATCATCGGGGTGAGGCCAAACTGGCTCTGCGCACCCGGCTGGTGCAAGTGGCCTACTGGGCAGAAAAAGCAGGAGCGATGGCCATGGTGGCCATGCCGATAGTCACGGCGATTACCCGCGCCCCTTCTGTCGCAGGAGCCATGACGATACTGGGCCTGCTCAGCCTGGGTATGGCCGCTTTAGTGCATCTGGTAACTTTACCGGTGGAATGGGATGCCAGCTTTGGCAAGGCTCTGCCAGTATTAAAATCGGGTCAATACATCTCGGCCGACGATGAAAAAGCGGTACGAAAAATCCTCCGTGCTGCCGCCATGACTTATGCGGCAGCCTCCCTGGCTAGTCTGTTAAATCTATGGCGCTGGCTGCGGCTGCTGCGCCGATAACTCCCTTCCCTCCTTGGAGGGTTAACAATAACTCCCGTAATTTAAACCACTTAGGTGTTGTTAAGGCACGGGCTAAAGTTTTTCTGTTGTCATGTCGATAGTTGCTTACAGGCTGGCGATTGCAATCCCGACTGGACAGTTAGGGTATCAGGGACTAAACCTTATGAGTATGGTGGTTCCCAATGGGGCTATTGGTTTGCTGTTAACAATGAAAATATTGGAGGATGTACCCTGATGGACTCTTTATTAAGCCCTGGTATCGCACTGCTTAATCGCCTGCGTTTTCCACTCAAATTCGGACTGGTCAGTCTGGTCTTTATTATCCCCATGTTGATCATGGCCTACCTGATCCTCTCTGGCATTGAGGATACGGTTACCTTCCTCGAAGCCGAGCATAAGGGTGTAGAGTATATTATGCCCTTACGTCAGCTGGTGGAGCATGTGCCTCAGCACCGAGGTATGACCAATGCCTACCTCAATGGAGGCACATCCTTCAAAGACAAGGTTTTGGCCAAGCGCGGAGTGATTGACGGGAAATTCGACGCGGTAATCGCCGCCGATGAAGAGTTTGGTGCAGATCTTAAAACAGGGAATAAAGTGGCCGAGCTTCAACGCCAGTGGTCAGCGCTGAAAAGTAACTCCATGAGCATGGCGGCGGCAGAGAGTTTTGCCGCCCATACGGCGTTTATCGGTGAAATTATTGTTTTAATTCAACATGTGGCCGACACCTCCAGTCTTATCCTTGACTCGGGACTGGACACCTATTATCTGATGGACCTGATGGTGATGCGTTTGCCGGCCATGGCTGAGGCCATGGG
>DAOWII010000085.1 GCA_030640985.1 Chromatiales bacterium | reverse complement strand
CAATGCTTTTCTGGAACAGAACAGAAATCTGGATAACCTGATCGGTAAGTTAATTGATGCTCTGAAACACAACATCAAGCTCATCGCCAAACTCATGGGGCAGGTCTATGAAGCAGCCACTGATGGTGTAATGATTACAGACAAAAATGGCCTGTTCCTCAACGTCAATCATGCTTTCACCGAAGTCACCGGCTACAGCCATAGGGAGGTGGTAGGCAAAGGCCCGGAGATTCTTTCATCTGGCAAACACGACCATGAATTTTTTGCGGATATGTGGGAATCTTTGGTGAACTCTGGCCAGTGGCGCGGAGAAATATGGAATCGCCGCAAGACAGGTGAGGTCTATCCCGAATGGCTCTCAATTACCGCCATTAAAGATAATCATGGTGAAACCAGTCACTACGTAGGGATTTTTTCCGATATATCCGCTGAGAAGGAGAATGATGACCTCTACCACCTGGCTCATTACGACATACTTACCGAACTACCGAACCGCCTGTTATTCTATGATCGCCTGAATCATGCTTTGGCCTTGGCCAAACGGAATTCAGGAGAAGTGGCCGTTCTGTTTCTTGATTTGGATGGTTTTAAAACAGTCAACGACACACATGGACATACGGCCGGAGACAACCTGTTGCAGAAGGTAGCAAAACGCCTCATCGAAGCCCTGCGTGAAACGGACACAGTGGCCCGCATTGGGGGGGATGAATTCACTATTATTATACCTGAGATTGAAGGTAGAGAAAATGTATCAATGATTTCGCAAAAAATCATCGACATATTTATCAATCCCTTCATTATCAATGATACCGAAATACAGGTTACCACCAGTGTTGGTATAAGCCACTTCCCAAGCTTCGCCCTGAACGATGATACTCTGGTTTCCCAGGCAGATACGGCTATGTATGAAGCAAAAAGATCCGGAAAAAATTGCTATCGCTTATATGATCCTGATATGGATTAGCCTGCAATTCTCAGGCGTAGCCTCAGTGGGTGTGGTAACTTTTGCTAGCAATTTCATAAACGTCACTGGACAGTGATTGTGTTTGCAGTATTCGTTGCAGTTCAGTTCGCATTAACATTTGGCGTTTTTCATCATACCGTCGCCAATGGGTTAACGGTGTAAACAAACGTGCTGCAATTTGTGGGTTAAGTCGATCCAGTTTCAGCACATAGTCCGCAAGGAAAATATACCCTTCTCCCGACACATTATGAAAACCAACAGGATTACGCATGCAAAATGTACCAATCAATGAGCGCACCCTATTGGGATTTTTTAATGTGAAATCATCATGCGCCGTAAGTTGCTTGACCCTTAACAAGGTGTCAGGCAAGGGTGAACTGGCCTGAATAGCAAACCATTTATCCAGAACCAGTGGATCGTGCTTCCATTTATCATAAAAAGCACTTAAGGCACGCTCACTGGATGCATTCTCGCTATGCACCAGCGCCGTCAATGCAGCGATGACATCAGTCATGTTATTACCTGACTCGAATTGTGCAACACACTGCGCCAGGATATCCTCTTGCCCTGTCTGCATAAGATAGGAAAGACACAGATTCTTTAAACGCCGCTGCCCCATGGCTCGGGCAGTTATTAAGTACTCCCCTCTATCATGATTCGCTTCATAGCCAGACTTCAATACTCCAAAGTGTTCCTCAGCCAAAGCACGTTGCAGAAAATTTCGCACTTGATGAATAATCACAGGATCAATCACCTGCTGGAATTCAGAAATATAACTTTCATCAGGCAGACTCAGGGCTTCAGCAATTAGTGCCTTGTCCAGTTCTTCATCAGCCAGTGTCTTGGCAAATGCAGTCGACAGTCCGGTATCCAGCGTTAATGATTTATTAGCATGCTGCGTCTGAATAAGTTCGGCGATCACCTTGATGGCCAATTGTTGGCCCGCCTCCCAACGGTTAAATTCGTCACTGTCATGGGCCATGAGAAAAGCGAGATCTTCGGCAGACAAATCCGACTTCAGTTTTACCGGCGCGGAGAATCCTCGTAACAGTGACGGCACCGGTTTCTCTGCCACATCAGTGAAAGTAAACGACTGTTCAGCGTTAGTCAGTTGCAGTACTTCATCAACATTGGCGCGCTCCTGATTACCTTCCAGGTTTAGTGGCAAGTCATGACCATTACGGTCAAGCAACCCCACACGCATCGGGATATGAAATGGTTTTTTATCCGACTGGCCTGGTGTGGACGGGCAATTTTGACGGAAGTGTAGCGTAAACCTGTTGTTATTCTCATCATATTCCTGTGTCACCTCTACTACAGGAGTACCTGCCTGTGCATACCAACCACGGAACTGTTGCAAGTCTATCTGGTTAGTATCTTCCATGGCCGTGACAAAATCATCGGTGGTCACCGCCTGACCATCATGGCGCGAAAAATATAAATCCGTTCCTTTGCGAAAACCTTTTTCACCCACTAACGTATGGAGCATATGCACCACTTCGGCACCCTTGTTGTAGACCGTCATGGTATAAAAATTATTAATCTCTACATACGAGTCTGGACGCACGGGATGAGCCATGGGGCCGGCATCTTCTGCAAATTGGTGGCTGCGCAACACACGCACATCATCGATACGTTTCACAGCCTGCGATGTCATATCCGCTGTAAACTGTTCATCGCGGAAAACGGTAAAACCTTCTTTCAAACTGAGTTGGAACCAGTCACGGCAAGTCACCCGGTTACCCGACCAGTTGTGAAAATACTCATGACCAATAACAGCCTCTATGCCCACATAGTCGGTATCGGTAGCAGTTTCGGGTCTGGCCAGTACATAGCGGGAATTAAATATATTTAAGCCCTTATTTTCCACGGCCGCCATATTGAAATCACTAACCGCTACGATCATATAGATATCCAGGTCGTATTCACGGCCATACTT
>DAOWII010000036.1 GCA_030640985.1 Chromatiales bacterium | reverse complement strand
TCATCCTTGAGCAAATTTCTTTTAAAAAATATCAGGAGATGTATTCATGTCTGTAATTAAGATGGCCGACCTTGATCTGGCCGGCAAGAATGTTTTAGTTCGCCAGGATCTGAATGTTCCAATTAAAGACGGCAAGGTAAGCAGCGACAAGCGTATCCGTGCTTCATTGCCGACCATCGAGCTGGCCCTTGAAAAAGGTGCCAGGAGCGTAATGGTTATGTCCCACCTGGGTCGTCCCACCGAAGGTGAATATGCAGGTGAGTTCTCTCTCGCCCCTGTGGCCGAGCACATGAGTGGTCTGTTGGGTAAGCCAGTTCGTTTGGTGAAAGACTACCTGGACGGTGTGGATGCTCAGGACGGTGAAGTGATCCTGCTGGAAAATGTACGTTTTAACGCCGGTGAAAAGAAAGACGACGAAGGCCTGTCCAGGAAATATGCGGCTCTTTGTGACGTTTACGTAATGGATGCCTTCGGTACAGCCCATCGTGCCCAGGCCTCTACCCACGGTGCTGGTAAATTTGCTCCTATAGCCTGTGCCGGCCCTCTGCTGTCCGGAGAACTGGAAGCCCTGGCCAAGGCGCTGGATAATCCCAAACGCCCCATGGTGGCCATTGTGGGTGGTTCAAAAGTCTCTACCAAGCTGACCGTACTTGAGTCCCTGTCCAAGGTTGTTGATCAATTAATCGTTGGTGGTGGTATCGCTAATACTTTCATCGCAGCTGCCGGTCACAACGTGGGTAAATCTCTGTATGAAGGAGATCTGGTAGATATCGCGAAAAAGCTGACTGCCGATGCCCAGTCACGTGGTGGTGATATCCCTGTGCCTACCGATGTGGTCTGTGCAAAAGAGTTTGCAGAGAGTGCTGCCGCTGAATTGAAAAATGTGGCAGACGTCACTGATGATGACATGATCTTTGATATCGGTCCTGACAGTGCAGCTGCGCTGGCGGAAGTATTGAAGACGGCTGGCACCATCGTCTGGAATGGTCCCGTAGGTGTATTTGAATTTGATCAATTCGGTGAAGGTACTAAAGCGATCGCCATGGCCATTGCCGAGAGTCCTGCATTTTCTATTGCCGGTGGTGGTGATACTTTGGCGGCGGTTGATAAATACAATATTTCAGACAAGGTCTCCTATATTTCCACCGGTGGCGGCGCATTCCTGGAGTTCCTGGAAGGCAAACCGTTGCCTGCAGTCACGATGCTTGAAGAACGTAACAAATAATTGAACACCGTATAAAGAAATAGTGATTTTATAAAATCTAACAAGGCTTAGGCTAAGGCGAGTTTGCATGGTAAGAAGAACGAAAATTGTCGCAACATTAGGACCGGCAACGGATGATCCAAAAATGCTGGACAAGATCATTGAAGCCGGTGTCGATCTGGTGCGTATTAATTTTTCCCACGGTTCACCTGAAGAACATCTCGACCGTGTAGAAAAGTTACGTAACCGTGCGCGTGCCCATGGCAGACAAGTCGGTGTGTTGGCCGATCTGCAAGGTCCGAAAATTCGTATTCAGAATTTCAAAGATGGCCCCATTGAACTGGAAGAAGGGGCGACCTTTATTCTGGACAGTGATTGTGGCAGTGGTGATGGAAATCAGGAACGTGTGGGTATTGCCTATAAACAGCTGGTAGAAGACAGTAAGCGTGGTGACACTCTGTTACTGGATGATGGCCGACTGGTCTTTTGGGTTGATGAAGTTACCTCCCATGAGATCGTATGCCGGGTAGTAGTCGGTGGTGTGTTGTCGGATCGTAAAGGTATCAACAAGCAGGGCGGTGGATTATCTGCCCCGGCCCTGACCGACAAGGATCGCGAAGATGTTAAGTTGGCGGCCAAAATGGAAGCCGACTACCTGGCTGTTTCATTTCCGCGTACCGCTGATGATATGAACCAGGCTCGTGAGTTATTGCGTGCTGCTGGTGGTAAAGCTGGCCTGGTTGCTAAAATTGAACGCGCTGAAGCCCTGGAGGTTACCGAAGAGATTATTGCAGCCTCTGATGCCATCATGGTGGCCCGTGGTGATCTGGGTGTTGAAATTGGTGATGCAGCACTACCCCCGGTACAAAAATCCTTGATCCAACAGGCGCGCACCATGAACAAGGCCGTGATTACCGCTACCCAGATGATGGAGTCCATGATTACCAACCAGATCCCGACTCGAGCCGAGGTTTTTGATGTGGCCAATGCGGTTCTGGATGGCACCGATGCGGTGATGTTGTCTGCGGAAACGGCCACCGGCATGTATCCCGATAAGGCGATTTCCGCTATGGATCGTGTCTGCCGTGAGGCAGAAAAGCAGGAGCTGGCAATGACTTCGGAACATCGAATTCATACCCAGTTCACTCATGTAGATGAAGCCATTGCTATGGCATCAATGTATACCGCCAATCATTTAAAGGTGAAGGCGATTGCCGCCTTGACTGAGTCCGGTGATACACCGTTGTGGATGTCGCGCATCAGCTCAGGTATCCCAATCTACGCACTGACCCCTCATATTAGCAGCCGACGCCGGGTGACCTTGTTCCGTGGTGTTTATCCACTCAGTTTTAAACCTGAAGGTAGTGACCATGCGGAAGTGAATCGTGAAGCGATTGATGAACTCCTGCGTAGAGTGGCTGTGCGTGAAGGTCATTTGGTTATTCTCACCTAAGGTGACCTGATGGGTACACACGGTGTCACCAATGCAATGAAAATTGTAAAAGTGGGTGAGATGGCATAAAGTTCGCACACAAGCCTGCTCGAAAACTACAAATTATTAATTAAATCAAAACCTTAAGAACTACGAGGAATTTAAAATGGCACTAGTATCAATGAGACAATTACTGGATCATGCTGCTGAAAACAGTTACGGTCTGCCCGCATTTAACGTTAACAATATGGAGCAGGTTCACGCCATCATGCAGGCTGCTGATGCCGTGGATAGTCCTGTCATCATGCAGGGTTCTGCCGGTGCACGTGGTTACGCAGGAGAAGCTTTTCTGCGTCACCTGATCATCGCTGCCATTGAGCAGTACCCACACATCCCCGTGGTAATGCATCAGGATCATGGCTCATCCCCTGCTGTCTGCCTGCGTTCTATTCAGTCCGGCTTCTCATCAATAATGATGGATGGCTCAATTCTGGAAGATGCCAAGACTCCTTCTTCTCACGAGTACAATGTTGATGTCACTCGCAAGGTCGCAGAAATGGCTCATGCCGGCGGTGCCTCTGTTGAAGGTGAGCTGGGTGTTCTGGGTTCCCTGGAAACCGGTGAAGCTGGCGAAGAAGATGGCAGTGGCGCTGAAGGCAAGTTGACCCAGGACCAGATGTTGACCGATCCTGAAGAAGCGGCTGATTTTGTTAAGCAGACCAAGTGTGATGCCCTGGCTATTGCTATCGGCACCTCTCATGGCGCTTACAAATTTACCCGTCCACCTACTGGTGACATCCTGGCCATCGATCGTATTAAAGAGATCAATGCCCGCATCCCTGATACTCACCTGGTAATGCACGGTTCATCTTCTGTGCCTCAGGAATGGTTGAAGATCATCAATGACTTCGGCGGTGAAATGGGTGAAACCTATGGTGTACCTGTTGAAGAGATCGCTGAAGGTATTAAGAACGGTGTACGTAAGGTTAATATCGATACTGATCTGCGTATAGCTTCTACCGGTGCAGTACGTCGTCACCTGATGGAAAATACATCAAACTTCGATCCTCGCAAATTCCTCAAGGCCTCTACCGAAGCCATGAGCGGTATTTGTAAGTCTCGTTACGAAGCCTTCGGTTGTGCCGGCATGGCCTCCAAGATCAAGGTGATCTCTCTGGAAGACATGACTGCACGTTATGCCAGCGGTGAACTGGATCCCAAAGTTAAGTAAATTTTCTGGGGAATAGCAAAAAGGGCGGTTTAACCGCCCTTTTTTGTGTCTGGGTGTTTGCAGGTGTTGCCGTTCGAGAGGCTGTTTCTTTCGGGGTTTAAAAGCTTCGCTTCAGGGATATGCTTTTTATTTGTGCATATACTTTCATGCCTGGTTGCAGATCCAGCCTGTCGCAGGAGAGTCGTGTTACACGGGAGAGTAATGGCGTATCATCGGCCATCAACATCACATTGACCTGGGTAGGAGTGCACTCGGCAATCTCGCTAATTCGGGCCTCTACAATATTGAGGGTACTGCTGGATTCTGGTTGCTTCAGGGAGAGGCTCACATCCCGGGCATGAATATGAACCTTCAGTTGGCTATGATCCGACAGGCCCTGCGCCTCCACATAGAGGATCCCAATGGCAGTCTCCACCTGGGCCAGACCATATTGTCGGTCGATACCGCTGACCACACCATTGATTACAGTGACCGCATCCTCTTCCCGGGCCAGGGGTAGATCCAGACGGGCCAGCATGGTGTCAAGCGGGCTGCTTGCAATGGTCTTACCATTCTCCATGAGTACCAGATGATCGGCCAATTGAGTGATCTCACCCAGTGAGTGAGTGACGTAAATGATGGGTGTTAACAACTCATTATGTAGTCGCTGCAGAAAGGGCATGAACTCTGCCTTGCATGCCCCGTCCAGAGCAGATAAGGGTTCATCCATTAACAGTAATTTTGGTCCGGTAAGCAAGGCGCGGGCAATGGCGCCACGCTGCTGTTCGCCCCCTGATAGTTTGTCCGGTTTACGATTAAGTAAGTGCTCAATAGCCAGTACCTCAATGACATGATCTAAGTCTACTGGTTTACTCTCTGTACGTTTCCGTTTTATCCCGTAGCGGATATTTTCCAGTACCGTAAGGTGGGGGAACAGACGTGCCTCCTGGAACACCATGCCGATGGGGCGTTGGTAGGCAGGCATAAATAACCCCTTACTACCATCTTGCCAGTGGATACCATCTACTCGCAGTTGCCCTCTGTCCGAACGTTCCAGGCCGGCCAGGCAACGCAATAAGGTTGTTTTCCCTGAGCCGGAATGACCGAATACTCCGGTTACTCCATGGTTAGGTATGCTTAGCTCTGCATCAAGGTGGAAGTTGCTTCGTTGCAGGGAGAAGCGCGCATACAGTATTTCGTCTGTGGTCATAGCGGACGCCAGCGGCGGTTGGTGGTGTAAACACCGAGTAATACAATGAAGGAGAATACCAGTAATATCGCTGACATGGCATGTGCCTCGGAATAGGCCATGGTTTCAACGTGATCGTAGATGGCAATGGATATGACGCGAGTCTCTCCTGGAATATTTCCTCCCACCATCAGGATTACACCAAACTCCCCCAGGGTATGGGCAAAGCCAAGCACGGCTGCGGTGATATATCCGCGTCGCGCCAGTGGAACTGCCACCGTGAAAAATGCATCTAACGGCCTGGCGCCTGACACCCAGGCGGCTTCCAGTGGAGCGTCGCCGATACTTTCAAAGGCATTTTGTAGCGGTTGAACAACAAAGGGGAGACTATAGAGAACCGACGCCACCACCAGCCCGGTAAAGGTAAAGGTGAGCGCACTTCCTGTGAGTGACATCCATGGACCGCCGATGAAGCCCTGGGGCCCCAATACTATCAGTAAGTAAAAACCGATTACGGTGGGGGGCAATACCAGGGGAAGTGCCACTATTGCCTCCATGGGCATCTTTAGACGAGAACGGGTTCGAGCCAGCCACCACGCAAGAGGAGTACCCAGAATCAACAATACCATGATCGTAACGCCCGCCAGTTTCAGGGTGAGCAAGAAGGGGCCAAGTCCGGGAATTTCCATCATTATGAAAGGCCTAAAGTGTGCCGTATCCTGAGCGAGTGATTAGGCTAACAGCCTGATCACTTTTCAGGAAGGTCATAAATGTCGTGGCAGCGGGGTTGTTGGTACCACGGTTCAACAAGACGACTTGTTGTTGAATGGGAGTGTAGAACTCCTGAGGTACATCCCAGCGGCATGTGCCGTTATCTGCCTGTACTGCCTGGGACAGGGCTATAAAGCCCAAGGGTGCATTTCGGGTTGCTACATGCAGGAAGGTCTGACCAATATTCTCGCCACGTACCAATCGGGACTTGAGTGTTTCCCATAATCCCATTTGAGTCAGCACCTGTTGTGCGGCGAGTCCATAGGGGGCCGTTTTCGGATTAGCCATAGCCAGTCGGTTGAACTTGCTTTCCATCAACAAGTGCTTGCAATCCTTCCCTTGCAATTCGGGTTCTGAGGACCATAAGGCCAGTTTCCCCAGTGCATAAGTGAAGCGTTGTTTCGGCACGGTTAAACCATTTTCTTCAAGCAAACGTGGACGTTGCGCATCGGCAGACATGAATACATCAAAGGGCGCACCGTTACTGATTTGTGTGTAGTGTTTTCCACTGGAGCCGGAACTGATCAACACGGTGTGGCCGGATGTTGCCGTGAACTCCTTGCTCAGAGCACGCAAGGTGGTGACAAAGTTACTGGCCACTGCAACGCGCACTTTCTCCGCCATGGCCTCAGGAATGCCTGGCAGGATGAAAAAAAGGAGCAACAATGATAAGCGGTTCTTCATTTGGATTTATCGCACTCTAAGCCAGCGTGGATCATACAATAAAGCCTTCCCGGGTGCGATAATTTACAGGTAGTGCAGGCTGTTGCATGATGAGTTATTATTTTTTGTAAACAGGGTGAAGCCCTGTATTTATGTCTCACGCTATTGTTGAATGGTCGTCTTTGCTTAAGCTTGGTTACCGGTTAACACTTTCAATATTATTGTTTGTGTTTCAGGAGCCAGGGCTGATTTGGGGCTATAAATACTGTGCTGGTTTAACAGCGCTCTGGGGTTTCAGACCCTGTTGAGAGTAATAAAACGTCTGCGGTTGTTTTTTGTCTGACTATTTTTACGAGTAGTTTAATACCGAGTGCTTTGGGGAAGTATTATGCCGCAGATGGTGTGTGGCGTTTACCCTCTAGTTCAGATACTTCAGTGAGCAAAAAGTCTTTGAAGGCCTGAGCCACTACAGAGAGACGCTTACCCTCTCGATGCATCACGTACCAGTGCCTTAAAATAGGGAACTCTGCTACATCCAGAATAGTCAGTCGACCCAGGGTCAGTTCCATCTCAATGGTGTCCTGTGACAGCAGACCTAGGCCCAGTTTAGCTTGTACCCCTTGTTTAATGGCTTCATTACTGCCCGCCTCCATACCTGTGGTCATGTGGATATTATGCTGTTCGAAAAATCGCTCTGTAGAGCTGCGGGTCCCGGAACCTTGTTCCCTGACCAGAAACACCTCATCTTCCAGTTTTTTCAGGGGAATGTTTTTCTCATTGGCAAGTGGGTGGTCGGGCGGGGCGACAATGACCAGAGGGTTTTCCATGAAGATGCCTGCCTCCAGGTCTACACCTTCAGGAGGTTGTCCCATGATGACAAGATCCGTTTCGTTTTCAGCCAACTGCTTAAGCAGTGTCTCCCGGTTGGTGACATCCAGACTAATGACCACTCCAGGGAAACGCTGACTGAAGATTCCCAGCAGGTTGGGTATAAAGTAATTGGCGGTGCTGGCTACAGATATGCGTAAGCGACCACGGCCAAGCCCTTTCAGGTTGTTGAGCACCGTTTCCATTTCATCCAGTTGTGAGTAGATCTGCCGACTGTAGTGAAATACCTCTTCACCAGCCTCGGTGAGATAAATCTTCTTGCCCAGTTGTTCAAACAGTGAGACATCCAGCTGGTGCTCCAGTTGTTTAACTTGCATGGAGACGGCTGGCTGGGTCAGGCATAACTCTTCAGCGGCACGGGTAAAACTATGGTTCCTGGCGACCGAGGAGAAGACCTTGAGTTGGCGTAGGGTTATATTCATATCGTATTTATATCGGTGGTTGCTGTCCGTTGCCTAAAAAGTATAGGTGAGATTTTCAATATTGCAGCAGCAAGTGTTGCTTGGACTAAGATAGCCCAAAATATCACCGTACGCTTTGCTCTAAATAGTGTATTCATGCCTTCACGCATATCGCGTGGACAGTTTGCGGTGAGGGGTGGAAGTAAAATAGAGCTAAAATCAACCCCAAGTTAAATCTTACCATAAGTCTTTGCTTATGGTACTCATTATAATTGTTTACTTTTATTTATCTATAGGCCTGCCTATACTTGCTCTCACGTTCTCACAGGGCCTTGAGTCCGGTGATGAAGTAAGGAATTACTGTTGCCAGGGAAGAAGTATGGAAGAGTGCTTTGACCATGCGCTTGCCAGGCAAACAATTGATAACCCTAGAAGAGGTATTAACAATGGATCAATCGAATCGTTACGCAGACTTAAGTCTGGATGAAGGCACGTTACTCAAAGAAGGTAACCACATCCTGGTTGCTTACACTATGCAACCAGCAGCCGGTTACGGTTACCTGGAAGTGGCTGCACACATTGCAGCTGAATCTTCTACGGGTACCAATGTAGAAGTTTGCACCACCGATGATTTCACCAAGGGCGTTGACGCCATGGTTTATGAAATCGATGAAGCTAAAGGCATCATGAAGGTTGCTTACCCAAGTGATTTGTTCGACCGTAACGTAATCGATGGTCGTACCATGGTCGTTTCTTTCCTGACTCTGGCTATTGGTAACAACCAGGGTATGGGCGACGTCGCCAACCTTCAAATGCAGGATTTCCATGTACCACCACGCATGCTGCAACTGTTCGATGGTCCTTCTAAGGACATCACTGACATGTGGCGCATCCTGGGTCGTCCACTGGTTAACGGTGGTTACATCGCCGGTACCATCATCAAGCCAAAACTGGGTCTGCGTCCTGAGCCTTTTGCTGAAGCGGCTTACCAGTTCTGGTTGGGTGGTGATTTCATCAAAAATGATGAGCCTCAAGGTAACCAGGTTTTCTGCCCAATGAAGAAAGTTATTCCATTGGTTGCAGATGCAATGAAACGTGCGCAGGATGAAACTGGCGAAGCTAAGTTGTTCTCTGCAAATATCACTGCTGATGATCACCACGAAATGTGCGCGCGTGCGGACTTTGTCCTGGAAACTTTTGGCCCAGACGCAGACAAGGTTGCTTTCCTGGTTGATGGTTACGTAGGTGGCCCAGGCATGGTAACGACTGCACGTCGTAACTACCCAGGTCAATACCTGCATTACCATCGTGCAGGTCACGGTGCAATCACTTCACCTTCTGCTGTTCGTGGTTACACTGCATTTGTTTTATCTAAATTGTCTCGTTTGATGGGTGCTTCTGGTATCCACGTAGGCACCATGGGCTTCGGTAAGATGGAAGGCGGCGCTGACGATCGTCACATCGCTTACATGATCGAGCAAGACAGTGCTGACGGTCCTTACTATCACCAGGAATGGAACGGCATGAAGCCGACTACACCAATCATCTCTGGTGGCATGAACGCGCTGCGTCTGCCTGGTTTCTTCGAAAACCTGGGTCACGGCAACGTTATCAACACCTCTGGTGGTGGTTCTTACGGCCACATCGACAGCCCGGCTGCTGGTGCAACTTCTCTGCGTCAAGCATTCGAATGCTGGAAGTCGGGTTCAGACCCAATCGAATACGCGAAAGAGCACAAAGAATTTGCTCGCGCATTCGAGTCTTTCCCTGGCGATGCCGACAAGATCTTCCCCGGCTGGCGTGAAAAACTGGGTGTACACAAGTAAGACGTACGCTTCAGTAAGTAGTATCAAAAAGCCTCTACCTTCGGGTAGGGGCTTTTTTGTTTTAGGGCTTGAGAACAGAATATGAGGCAATTTAGAAACACATATTTCTACAATTTAAATACTATATAAGTATTTGCTTATGCTTCTAATCAGTAACCCTTACTTCTATTTATATTTATTGTCGCTATAATTACCCTCAACTTAAGTTAATAATTCCGTCAGGAGATTTCAATGAGCCAAGTCGACGTTGAACAATACGCGATCAAAGATGAGCCTTTCTACGAGGCTCAGGGCAAAGAAGTGGCACTCTACGAAGCGGCCTATAACAAACGCCTGCCAGTGATGGTAAAAGGGCCTACCGGTTGCGGTAAGTCACGCTTCATTGAATACATGGCCTGGAAACTGGGAAAACCGCTGATCACCGTTGCCTGTAATGAAGATATGACCGCCTCGGATCTGGTGGGTCGTTACCTGCTGGATGCCAACGGCACCCGCTGGCTCGACGGTCCTCTGACCACCGCTGCGCGCATCGGCGCAATCTGTTATCTGGATGAAGTGGTCGAAGCCCGTCAGGACACCACCGTGGTGATTCACCCGCTGACGGATCATCGCCGCACCCTGCCGCTAGACAAGAAGGGTGAATTGCTCGACGCCCATCCTGATTTTCAGATGGTGATTTCTTACAACCCGGGTTATCAGAGCCTGATGAAGGATCTGAAACAGTCAACCAAACAGCGTTTTGTTGCTTTTGATTTTGACTACGCCTCTGATGAACTCGAGACCAAGATTCTGACTCAGGAAACTGGACTGGATCAGGACACTTGTTCGAAGCTTGTGCAGATCGGTGTGACTGCCCGTAACCTCAAGGGTCACGGTCTGGATGAAGGTATCTCCACGCGTCTGTTAGTATATGCAGCCAGCTTGATCCAGGATGGTGTGGCTCCTGCGGATGCCTGTCGCATGGCTCTGGTTCGTCCGATCACCGATGATGCGGATATCCGTTCAACTCTGGATCACGCCATCGACTCAATTTTTGCCTAGAGTGGTGCTATATACGCTGAAATGTATATGCCATCTGCTACGTCATACGTTTCAACCTACGGTAGAAGATAGGCAAGGTAAGTTATTATGAGCATGCAGATCTGCTTGAGCAAAGAGAGTCTCGCCTATTACCGCGAGCAGCTTCAATGCAATTTTGAACAGGTCGACAAGGTCTTCCCCGATTGTATGGAGGAAGCGGTCAGCCTGTTGTCGGAACAAGGTATCAACGACTATCTGGAAGGTGCCTCACTGGTCACTATGATCGGGCGTGGCTTCGATCCGATTTTGACATACCTGGAAGATATGCCTCAGGTCGGCCATGATCTTGGTGAAGAAACACTGTCCATGGTATCGCAAGCGGTGTGGAAAATATCTCGTACTCCCAACGGGAAGTCCATCCCGATATTTTTACAGACTATTGCCTCGGTTGCACGCCGTCTGGGCAGCAAGGAATCCTTGAAAAAATATATCGAGTTGGTGATGGATATGATGGAACAGACCACCAAATCCATCCACGGTTTCCATTCCACTATCCCCAGTCCCAGCGCTATCGACATGTTAGAACAGATGCCACAGCTGTTGCAGTTATTATCTCTGGGTGGGGTGAAAAAGTGGATCGAATACGGTATCCACAACTACAACCATCATCCGGAACGGCAGAAAGATTATTTCAGCCTGCAATCGGCTGACAGTCGCGCCGTCTTGCAACGTGAACGTAATGGCACCCTGTTTGTCGACAACGAGCGCAGGCTCGATTTGTACATGCAAAGCCTGTGGAGTGAGCGTCCACAACTAGTGCCTTACTCCGAGGCCTTTGATGAGTTACGCAAGCCCCAACCCTATTACGACCCTCAGGGCCTGCGGATTCCCGATGTCTTCAGTGATAAAAACGGCGTCAGCGGTCTGAACCGTTATCGTGCGGTACTGGCGCACATGTCCGCCCACCGTCAGTGGAGTTCAAGACTGATTGCCGATAATTACAGTCCGTTTCAGCGAGTGGCCGCAGAGCACTTCGAAGATTGTCGCGTCGATACCCTGGCAATGCGAAAATATCCTGGGCTACGCAAAATATTTATGGCCCTGCATCCCAAGCCCGATGAGAATGCTTGTGAACCCAATGAAGAGTCTTGCATCCTTCATCGTTTGGCGATGATCTCCTATGCCATGCTCGAGCCAAATCACGGCTATCAGAATCAATTTGTGGTTGAATATTCCGATAAATTCCGTGCAATTATGGAAGATGGAGAAGGCAGCACTAATGAGATGGCCAGTCTGGGACTCTCTTTTATTGCCCGCACCCGATTACAGACCGATCAGTCGCCCAAGATCCACTTCAAGGACACCGAGGTGCACTATCGAGATGATAATCGCTTTATGTGGCAGTTCATCGAAGAAGGTGATGAAGAGGAGATGTTCGATCAAAAGGAACGCAAGGTAGACGAGGAGCAAAACAAGGGCCTGCCGCCACGTCACTATCCGGAATGGGATTACACCAGCCAGACCTATCGACCGGACTGGGTCAGTCTGTATGAGAGTCTGCACCCTTCCGGTAATCCTGCCGATATCGATCGCCTGTTAGCCAAACATGGCGGGCTTGCCAAGCGCCTGAAAAAAATGCTGGATCAGCTTAAACCTCAACAGCTTGTTCGTCAGCGTTATCAGGAAGAGGGTAGCGAACTGGATCTGGATGTGGCCATTCGTTCCCTGATCGATTTTAAGGGTGGTGCCACACCGGATCCACGCATCAATATGAGTCACAAAACGGATGGGCGTAACTTTGCAGTGATGTTGTTGCTTGACCTTTCTGCATCGCTTAATGAAAAGGCCGCCGGCAGCAATCAAACCATTCTGGAATTAAGCCAGGAAGCCGTTGCCCTGACCTCCTGGGCGGTGGAAAAACTCGGTGATGAATTTGCCATCGCCGGTTTCTCTTCCAACACCCGTCATGAAGTGCGTTACCAGCACATCAAGGGGTTCAACGAAAAATGGAACGATGAAGTCAAAGGCCGTATGGCCGCAATGGAAGCGGGTTACTCCACCCGTATGGGTGCTGCACTGCGCCACGCTGCTCATTATCTAGAAGCGCGTCAGGCAGATAAAAAGCTATTACTGGTACTCACCGATGGAGAACCCGCCGACATCGATGTGCATGATGAACAATTGCTTATTCAAGATACGCGTAAAGCGGTACAGGAACTGGATCAAGATGGTATTTTCACTTACTGCATTAACCTTGATCCCAAGGCCGATGAATATGTAAAAGATATCTTCGGTAACCAATATACTGTCGTCGATAAGGTCGAACGCCTGCCTGAAAAACTGCCGCAGTTATTTATGGCGCTGACCAAATAATCCTTCCTTAGTTATTCCAGAGAATTATTGTCTCGTGAACAAGCAACAACGTCAGCGAATCGTAGACCGCCATAAAGATGCCCTGTTACGCCATGGACATCATCCCAACGCCTTATACTGGAGCAGTCGTGAAATCCAGGAGAAACGTTTTCAAGTGTTGTCTGAAATTGGTATTCAATCCGGTGACTCGGTGTTGGATGTCGGTTGTGGTTTCGGCGATCTTGCTGCCTATCTTGAAGGTCAAAATTTAGAACTGGACTATACCGGTATTGACCTTTCCCCGGACCTTATCGAAGTCGGACGAGAGAAATATCCGCAAGCAAAATTTTCTGTCGGTGATCTGTTTGACTTCGACCCTGCGCCGCAGTCCTATGACTATGTGCTGCTCTCTGGTGCTTTGGCTGAACAGATCAGTGACAACGGTGCCTATGCCAGACGCGTCATTGAACGCATCTATGCCATCTGCCGCAAGGGCGTGGCCTTCAATCTACTGGATGCAAGAAATGACTGGGTTGCCAGCCGCCCGGATCTACAAAGTTTTCACCCCGATGAAATTATGAAATTTTGTAAGGAATTAACAGAACAGCGCCAAACTCGGGATGACTATCTGGATAATGATTTCACAGTGTATTTGCGCAGGGTTAACGCATAATCAGGAACTGTGGTTATTACTTGAATTCGCGAGGGGCTATTTAAGTTACTATGTAAATAATGAAACTATTATATAGTCTGGTATTAGTCTTCCTCATTGCCAGCTGTAGTGAATCCCCGCAGCTGGAAAAACTATCGCAAGATTCGGTGATCCTGGCCTTTGGCGATAGCCTGACCTATGGCTCGGGGGTAAAGGAACAATTCAGTTATCCTTCGGTATTGCATGAACTCATTAATATTGAGGTGATCAACTCAGGTGTGCCCGGTGAGGTGACTGCAGATGGCCTGGAACGTTTGCAACAGACATTACTGGAGCACCAGCCGGATCTGGTGATCCTTTGTCATGGTGGGAATGACATCCTCCGGCGCAATGGTCATGCACAAACCAGAGTCAACCTGCTGGCAATGGTTCAGTTGATAAAATCTAGTGGTGCTGATGTGATACTGCTTGGTGTGCCGGAGTTTGGTATCAGTTTCTCTGTAGCAAGTTTTTATGAAGCAGTTGCCTCAGAATTAGATATTCCCATTGAGTCGGATGTTGTTCCCTACCTTGAGAAAACTCGTAAATATAAATCAGACCCCATTCATTTCAATCAGGCGGGATACCGAAAAATGGCAGAAGCCATTCAGGAGTTAATGAAAAAGAGTGGGGCGATACAATAGCTGTTACTTGTAATATATCCCATTATTTTTTACATAGTAAGATATGTTAACTACCCGTTTCGTTTTATCTATAACCAGCGATGATCCTGGTATTTACCATACAACAGACGTTCCATGCTACGACTGGCAATTTCCCTACCCCATTTGAATTCTTTGTAAAGAACAAGAAAACGCCAAATGTCTTTCATTACTTTAATTCTCTCACTCCTGGGTAATGCCATTAATGCGGCAGGAAAGTCTGCTTCATGAGGTCTGGCAAAGGCAATCTTTAGAGGGTTCCATTGGTCGGTAGTATTATGGACTTCGGATGAAATCATTTTGCGGTAAATATCTTGAACCGGTTGGTTAAGACGTAAAGCATCAATAATGGCTTCCCCAGAGATAGCGCCAGAGTGCAAGGCGCAACTCATACCCTCGCCAATCATATTGAGGAACCCCGTCGCTTGCCCGGTAATGAGCACATTACCTTGACCGAATACATAGCGATTAAGTAATGAAGGGCCAAAGTTTTCGGCACAGCCTTCATGATCCGGATCTGCGGGTTTTAAATGAACACCATGTTTATCACGTAAATAGTTTTCTACATGCTGGTGGCGTTTGTGGAAGTTATCGCCTTTTTTAAAACCGACGCCTACAATTTGTTTACCATCGCGCGCATGGCTCCAGGTGTAATGCCCCAGTTCAGGATGAAACCAGAAATGAAAGTAATCTTCGTCCAGTGGACAATCAATAATTTCATGGAACTTTTGCCCGACAAAAAACCACGGTATTTGTTTTGGGTAATTTGGGTAGATTGAACGCAACACCGGTGAGCTGGGGCCATCAGCACCAATAACATAGCGTGCTTTGAATTGCAGTTCTGCGCCACCTTTTTTTCGGGCGTTAACCAGTACATGACCGCCGTTATTTCTCAGACTGATAAAGGAGGTTTGATCCAGCACTTCGGCACCACTGCGTTGAATAGCCCAGTGATCAGAGTATTTCCGGTGCAGGTGTGGAGTTGTCCCGCCAAAAAAATCCATGGGCATGGGTACCATGCATGGAAAATGAAATGTTACACCGCGACATGAAGTAGGTGCATGTAATGTTTCTGCAGGCAAAGGGCCAAAATTTTCTAGTAGAAATCGATAACCACGCGGAGATAAAATACCACTACAGATTTTATGACGCGGCAATGCCTGCTTCTCAAGTATGACTGTTTCAAGTCCCGCATCAATCAGCCGTTTGGCTGCCGCAGCCGCAGCCAGGCTGGCACCAACAATAATGACATCTACCTTACGTATACTTGATGATTCATGCATGGTCTAAAAACTCTGCAAGGTGAATGACGGGTATGTCACACGCTTGAATAAATTGAGCCGCATCTTCCAACTCTTCGACAATAATACGATTAACGTCTC
>DAOWII010000118.1 GCA_030640985.1 Chromatiales bacterium | reverse complement strand
TCACCAAACCTTCACCAATAAAAATAACTCTCCTGAAACCCCGCCCCGATAGCTCAGCTGGATAGAGCGTCCCCCTCCTAAGGGGAAGGTCAGAGGTTCGAATCCTCTTCGGGGCGCCATTTATCCCCACTTAATCCAAAGACCTCTTGTCTGACCGTTATATGCCTGTAAGCGGAAATGTGCCTCTTCGTCGGCATATCTTTGCCGCTGTGCGGCGATACTCTTTTAAAGGATTTCTCTAACTGCATGAAAAGTATGGCTTTATTGCTGATGGCACAGCCATTGCTATGTTGTAAGTCAAACAGTAATGAAAATTTTGGAACGGGAGTTTAATAAGACATGTCATTCAGTATTGATAATGCCCTGGGTATTCATGAAGCTGCAATCAAGTTTAGGTCACAGCGAGCCGAGGTGCTGGCTTCGAATATGGCCAATGCAGATACACCCAATTTCAAGGCCAGGGATATCAATTTCCAGGAAGTGCTGGCGAATCAGAGTGGTGGTGATCGTGCCGGCCTGCGCACAACGCATCCCCGACATATCCAGACAGGTCATGGAATGAATGGTGCCGTGGAAATGCAATATCGTGTACCCAATCAGCCCAGTGTTGATGGCAATACCGTAGATACCCAGGTTGAGAAGACCGAATTTATGCAGAATGCGCTTCATTACCAGGCCTCACTTACATTTATTGATGGAAGACTAAAAGGTCTGAAGTCTGCATTTAGAGGAGATTAAGAGATGTCATTGTTTAATGTTTTTGATATTGCCGGTTCATCCATGAGTGCGCAGACGGTTCGCTTGAATTTAACTGCCAGTAACATGGCAAATGCTAATAGTGTCAGTAGCAGTATAGATGAGACCTATCGCGCCAGGCAGCCGATTTTTTCAGCTATGTTAGATAGTTTTTCCACAGGAGAAAAAAGTGCTGTTGGCGTTCAGGTCAAGGGTATTGTGGAAAGCCAGGCACCGTTACAGCAGCAATATAACCCGAGTCACCCCATGGCGAATGAGGAGGGTTACATCTTTATGCCCAATGTTAATGCAGTAGAAGAAATGGCAAACATGATGTCTGCTTCCCGTTCTTATCAAACTAATGTGGAAGTGATCAACACGGCAAAGCAATTAATGCTTCGAACCTTAACACTGGGACAGTAATCCGGGGGAAATGAAATGAGCAGCATCGACAATGTATCGTCAATTTATGATTCTCTTGGCTTGTCACAACAAGAAAAGCCAAAAGGAGAGAATGACAAGCTTGGTCAGGATGAGTTTCTTAAACTGATGATTTCACAGATGAATAATCAGGATCCTATGAAACCAATGGAAAATGGAGAGTTTCTGACTCAGATTGCCCAGTTCAGTCAGGTGTCTGGTATTAAGGACTTACAAGACTCTTTTAGCGAGGTGGCAAATTCACTCTCTTCCAATCAGGCACTACAGGCCTCGAGTCTTATTGGGCGTACGGTACTGGCTCCGGGGAGTACCGGTTTATTACCCAGTGATGGTCAGCTGCAGGGAACGATTGAACTGCATGCCAGCACGCCTTCATTAAAACTGGGTATTTATGACACCAATGGTCAGTTAATAAAACAGGTTGAACTGGGAACGCAAGCAGAAGGTCAATTTCCATTTTCCTGGGATGGTACACGCAATGACGGCACGTTAGCACCTCCCGGTCGTTACGTTATAAAAGCAGAAGCACTTATTGGTGGTTCTACTGAGGCGGTCGATACCCAGGTAGCAGCAGTGGTTGAAAGTGTTTCTTTGGGGCAAGTGGGTCAGAGCTTGAGTTTGAATCTTTCTGGACTTGGTTCTCTCGATTTATCAGACGTTACACAAGTTTTTTAATCAACATATCTAATTTGAACATTAAACAAAAGTAAGGAGAACCATCATGCCTTTTCGTTCCGCACTAAGTGGCTTGAATGCCTCATCCAGTGAACTTCGTGTTATTGGTAATAATGTTGCCAATGCTAATACCACCGGCTTCAAGAAATCACGTACAGAGTTTGCTGATATTTACGCTGTTTCCAACCTTGGAGTGAGCAGTAATGCCATCGGCAACGGCGTTCGCGTTGCTAATGTGAGTCAACAGTTTACTCAGGGTAATACGGAGTTTACTGATAATAATCTCGATCTTGCCATCAACGGACGAGGTTTTTTTGTACTCAGTGATAGTGGGAGTTTTTCATATACTCGTGCAGGTGAGTTTAAAGTGGACCGTGATGGTTACATCGTGAATAACCAGTCCTTCAGGTTGCAGGGTTATCAAGTGGATTCTCTGGGAAATATTACGGCATCTACGGGTGATTTGCGTCTGGATAATTCCAATATTGCACCAGCGGCTACCACAACGATTGAAGTGGGCCTTAACCTGGATGCGACTGAAACTCAGCCCATTGTTGCCTTTGATCCAACAGATCCTACCTCTTACAGTAGCACCACTTCACTAACAGCATATGATTCTCTGGGGTCAGCCCATCAGGTGTCCATGTACTACGTAAAAACAGCCAATCCTAATGAGTGGGATACCTATGTTTTTGTTGATGGTAATGATGTTTACGGCACGGCACCACTGTATACCTCTGATGTTTTATTGTTTGATGGTGTCGGCCAATTAAGTCAAGTCAATGGCGTTGCGGTACCACCAGGTTCGGTTACCTATCCTGCCTATGATCCGCTAAATGGTGCCAATGTAATGAACCTTACTTTGGACTATACGGCAGGATCTCCTACAACTCAGTACGGTAGTACCTTTGGCGTTAATGCTCTGACTCAAGACGGTTACAGTACCGGACGTCTTAACGGCGTTGATATTGATGAAACGGGTATTGTGCAGGCGCGTTACACTAATGGTCAGTCACGCACACTTGGACAGGTGGTCTTGAGTGATTTTGCCAATGCACAAGGGCTTCGGGCCGCAGGTGATACTTCCTGGCTTGAAACTTTCAGTTCAGGTAATCCATTGATCGGTGCAGCGGGTTCGTCCAGCCTGGGTTTGATTAATTCAGGAGCCCTGGAAGGATCGAATGTGGATCTGACCGAGCAGTTGGTCAACATGATTACTTCTCAGCGTAATTTTCAGGCCAATTCACAAGTGATCTCTACGGCAGATGCCATCACCCAGACAATTATCAACATTCGTTAATAATTAATATTCAGGGGAAGAGAAATGGATCGCATGCTTTATCTCGCAATGTCAGGCGCCAAACAGGTGATGCTGGGGCAGGTGGCCACCAGTAATAATTTGGCCAATGCCTCGACACCAGGTTTCAAGGCAGATCTGGCGCAATCCCGCAGCATGCCTGTATTTGGTCCGGGCCACCCATCTCGTGTATATGCGATGACTGAGCGCCCTGGAGTGAATTTAGAATCGGGGCCTATGAATACCACGGGGCGTGAACTGGATATGGCAATCAATGGCAAGGGATGGATCGCCGTACAAGCTGCTGATGGTAATGAGGCATATACACGGGCTGGTGATTTGAAACTCTCTAGTGGAGGTTTGCTAGTGACCGGTGCCGGATACCCGGTATTAGGCAACGGTGGTGGTCCGATTTCTATTCCGCCCTCTGAAAAACTGGAGGTTGGCATCGATGGCACTATTTCCATTCGGCCAGTGGGTCAGGCTGCAAATGTGTTGGCTGAGATCGACCGTATCAAACTGGTGAATCCCCCCGATGCAGATTTAACCAAGGGCCGCGATGGTTTGATGCGCCTTAAAAGTGGGGATCTGGAACCAGCCGATGCCAGTGTTCGTTTGGTGTCGGGTACCCTGGAAGGCAGCAATGTGAATGTCGTTGGGGCCATGGTTAAAATGATTGAAATGGCACGAAATTTTGAAATGCAGATAAAGGCAATGAAAACTGTTGAAGAGACAGATGCATCCTCGGATCAGTTAATGCGTTTGGCATAGGCTTTGCATTTATTTTTATGAGCACTTAACACGAGTGTTTAACCAGTGTGGGGCGTCAAGAATTTTACCCCACCCTAGATTTGAGAGGTAGAGATAGATGAACCCAGCATTATGGACAGCAAAAACCGGCCTTGAGGCGCAGCAAATGCGGATGGGCACCATCTCTAATAACCTGGCCAACGTGAACACCACCGGCTTTAAACGAGATCGTGCTGTTTTTCAGGATCTGTTATATCAGAATGTCCGTCAACCTGGTGCGCAATCCAGCCAGGACACGGTATTGCCCTCTGGTCTGATGCTAGGAACAGGGGTACATACGGTGGCAACTGAAAAACTACATACCCAGGGCAATCTGGTGCAAACCAGTAACGTACTGGATGTTGCCATACAGGGGCGTGGTTTCTTTCAGGTTCTGAGACCTGATGGCGCCATCTCTTATTCACGTGATGGTAGTTTCCAGATGGATGCGCAGGGACAGCTGGTGACATCCAGTGGCCACCCTATTCAGCCGGCTATTACTTTGCCTACTAATGCATTGAGCATTTCCATTGGTACCGACGGAACGGTTTCAGCTTTACTACCAGGTAATACCTCCCCGACCCAGGTTGGTGCTCTCCAGTTGGCTGATTTTATCAATCCATCAGGGCTGCAACCCATGGGAGAGAATCAGTTTCTGGAAACCGCATCCAGTGGTTCACCTCAAGTGGGCAACCCCGGGTTGACGGGATTGGGTTCGGTTATGCAGGGGATGTTGGAAACCTCTAATGTGAACGTAGTGGAGGAGTTGGTAAATATGATTGAGACCCAACGAGCCTATGAAATGAACTCCAAGGCTATCTCCACTAATGATCAGATGTTGCAATACATAAATAATAATCTTTAGTTTTGACTTAGCAATAAACAGGTTTTAGGTGGGTAAATAAAATGAAAAACATCAGGGTGATTTTTGTATTTTTTTTACCACTATGGTTATCTGCCTGTGCAACAACAGGGGCACCTTATGATCCAAAGTTCTCTGCTGTTATGCCAGTGATTGATGTCGCGCCACAATCCGAGAATGGCGCTATTTATCAGGTTGGTTATGGCGTTACTCTATTTGAAGACCAACGGGCCCGTAGGGTGGGCGATATCCTGACTATTAATCTGGTAGAAAGAACTAATGCCAGTAAATCAGCCAGCACATCAACCGCTAAATCACAGAATTTGGATACTGGGATTCCAACGATACTAGGCTTGCCAGTCACGCGAAATGGACAACAAATCCTTAATAATTCTGTCGACAGCTCTAATGATTTTGAAGGTGAGGGCTCGAGTAGTCAAAGCAATAGCCTGAGTGGCAGCATTACCGTTACCGTATCGCAGGTATTGGCCAACGGAAACCTTCATGTCAGAGGTGAGAAAATATTAACTATCAACCAGGGAGATGAGTTTGTTCAGTTCTCTGGAATCGTTCGATCTGAGGACATACGTCCAGATAATACTGTGTTATCTACCAAAGTGGCGAATACACAAATTGTCTATAGTGGTCGCGGTGCTGTTGCTGACTCAAATAAAATGGGTTGGCTAGGCCGTTTCTTCAATAGTGTGCTCTGGCCATTTTGAGATAAAAATAACGGCTATTGTAATCAGTCAGAACCTCAAGTGTTGTACCAACAGGAATGTTTATTATGATTTTTAGAATAAAACTGGATGCATTTAAATACTTCGGCCTGCTGGCATTATTTTTACTTGCGGGCGTTGCTAATGCAGAACGAGTCAAGGACCTGACTTCAGTGGCCGGTGTACGTAGCAACCAATTGGTTGGCTACGGTCTGGTCGTAGGCCTGGATGGTTCCGGTGACCAAACCAGTCAAACACCTTTTACGGTACAAAGTATTAAGAGTATGTTGAGCAAAATGGGTGTTAATGTTCCTGCCAATGTTAACCCTCAATTGAAGAATGTTGCCGCCGTTATGCTTACCGCTGAACTCCCGGCATTTGCCAAAGAGGGGCAGACTATCGATGTTACAGTTTCCTCTATAGGAAATGCAAAAAGTCTGCGAGGTGGTACCTTATTATTGTCTCCCCTGAAAGGCGCCAATGGTGAAGTGTATGCACTCGCTCAAGGCAATGTAATAGTGAGTGGTTTTGGTGCAGCTGCCGATGGCTCCAGTGTGACAGTTAATATTCCCAGTGCTGGCAGGATTCCGAATGGAGCGTCGGTAGAACGGGCAGTCTCCAACCCTTTCGCTGAGGGTGATAGTTTGGTATTTAATTTAAATGTTTCCGATTTTACGACCTCCACTCGATTGGCATCGGCTATTAATTATGCAATTGGTCCAGGCACGGCTTACCCGGTAGATGCTTCTTCTGTACGGGTAAATGCACCACGGGATGTTTCACAACGTGTCAGTTATGTCTCTATGCTTGAGAATTTAACTCTGGTTCCAGGGGAAGCTCCAGCCAAGGTGATTATTAATTCCCGCACCGGTACGGTAGTGATTGGCAATCATGTACGGGTGATGCCCTCGGCGGTGGCTCATGGCAGTCTGACGGTTACCATCACCGAGCGACCGGTTGTGAGTCAGCCCGGTCCTCTGGCAGGTGGCACCACGGTTGTGGTTCCCACGGCAGAAATAAGTATCGAGGAAGCAGATAATAAAATGTTCCTGCTGGATCCAGGAGTTACTCTGGATGAGTTGGTTCGTGCAGTCAATCAGGTGGGAGCTGCGCCAGGTGATCTGGTGGCAATTCTGGAGGCATTGAAAGCGGCCGGTTCGTTACGAGCAGAGTTGATCGTTATATAAGGTGAATAGTGATGTTGGATTCGATTCCCAGTAGTTCTGTTTATACCGATATTCAGGGTTTAAGTGAGCTAAAACTCAAGGCCAGGGAAGATTCCCCCGAGGCACTACAGGAAGTTGCCAGGCAGTTTGAGGCTATGTTTCTGCAAATGATGCTCAAAAGCATGCGTGAGGCTAGCCAGGGTGAGGGTATTTTCGATAGCGATCAAAGTCTCTTTTACCGTGATATGTTTGATCAGCAAATTGCACTGGATCTCAGTCAAGGGCAGAACAGCATTGGTCTGGCGGAGGTGATGATTCGTCAGTTACAGATAAACAAATCAGGCAACCAGGAACAGCTCTCTGAAAATAGTTTGCTAAATCCTGTAAACGTTCCTGTGCCCCGCTCAGAAATAGTGAAACCTGTAGTAGCCGCTGAATCCATTCCTCAAACATCAGCGGTGACGTTTGTTGATACACCTTTAATAGACAAGGTCAGTTTTGTCCCTGATGAGTCCCTGGAAGTGATTAGAGACAAGCCCCTGGAACTGATCAGGGATAAACCCCTGCATATTGAGTCATCGGAGGACTTTATCCAGAGCCTGTGGCCCTATGCCGAGAAAGCAGGGGAAAAACTGGGACTGATGCCGGAGACTCTGTTGGCTCAGGCTGCCCTGGAAACAGGGTGGGGCAAAGCCATTATTCAGCATCACGATGGACAAAGTAGTTACAACCTGTTCAACATCAAAGCCAATCATCATTGGTCGGGTGAGCAAGTGGCTAAGCAGACTGTTGAGTATCGCGATGGTGTTGCAGTGAGGGAGCAGGCAAGCTTTCGATCATATGCTTCTTATCAGGAAAGTTTTGACGACTATGTACAGTTTATTGAAAGCAGTCCTCGCTACAGGGAAGCATTGGAGCGGGCTGGTGATCCGAATGCTTATGTGAAGGCATTGCAGTCAGCGGGTTATGCCACAGATCCGGCCTATGCGGATAAAGTACTTGGCATCATGAAGCGGGATGTGATGGTCACTTCAATTGAACAGCTCAAGAATCCTGAAGCAGAGACGCTAATCTAATGAGTAGAGTTAACGGAGGAAATTATGGCTGACATGTTAAGCATTGGTGCGAGTGGCCTGATGACATATCAGAAAGCGCTGAATACCACTGGGCACAATATTTCCAATGTGAACACTGAGGGCTATACCCGGCAACGAGTAGAACTGGATGCGCGTAACCCTTCTGGAACAGGGGTTGGATTCTTTGGTCAGGGGGTCGAAATCGATACTGTACGGCGTATGTATGATGGTTTTCTGACGACAGCGCTTCAGGATAATACTTCCCGTAGTAATGAGCTTGATACTTTCCATCAATTTATTGGCCAGATTGACTCATTACTGGCAAATAGCCAGGCAGGCTTATCGCCTTCATTGCAACAGTTCTTTAGCTCGGTACAGGGTGTGACCGATGATCCTGCTTCTATTCCTGCTAGACAGGTAATGGTTTCTGAAGGTGAATCATTAGCAGGAAGGTTTAACTATATTTTTGACCAACTTGAGAGTCTCAACAAGGGGGTCAATATAGCTGTGACTAATATGGCTGGAGAAGTAAGTAGTTTGGCGGGAAGTATTGCCCAAATGAATACTGATATTGTTTCACAGACAGGGAAATTTGGCGGCCAGCCCCCTAACGATTTACTCGATCAGCGTGATGAATTGATACGAAAATTGTCAGAAATAATTTCTGTCTCGACGGTTCCCCAGGATGATGGCGCCTTAAATATATTTATCGGCTCGGGGCAGGCACTGGTATTAGGCAGTGATGCATCACGTCTTGATATTCAAGCTAATGGTTTTGATGGGAGCTACCCGGATATTTTTCTAACCCCCGCTCTGGGTGGCCCTGGTGTTAATATTAGCTCTCAATTAACAGGTGGGTCTTTAGGTGGGGCACTTGACTTTCGACAGGATGTTCTTAACCCAACCATGAATGAACTGGGACTTCTTGCTGTAGGGCTTAGTGAAACATTTAATGCGCAACATCAGTCAGGACTGGACCTCGATGACAGTTTTGGTAGTGACTTTTTTCTACCTCTCTCTGTTAATATTGGAGGACATAGTAGCAATACAGGTACAGGTGTCATTACTGCTAGTTTCACGAGTGCGGGGGATTTAACAAAAAGCGATTATACCCTGACCTATACCGGTGGAACATCTTACAACCTAATCAGGCAGTCTGATAATACTGCTTTTGTAGTTGATACAGCGGTGCCCGCATCAATGACGGTTGATGGGTTTACCTTGAATATAATTGCTGGTGCTGCAGTGGGGGACAAGTTTCTTGTGCAACCGACACGTTATGCAGCACAAAATTTTGATGTAATTACGCAGGACCCTCGTGAAATAGCCGTCGCTGGAGCCGTTCGAACTCTTACCTCAAGTTTAAACCTGGGGGATGGTGTTATTACTGAAGGGGTCGTAATTGACCCGGCTGATCCTAATTTTCTTCAGACTGCCGCCATTGAGTTTGGTACAAGTGGTGCGGGTACCGCCCCTTATGCAGATCAGTACAGGATTAATGCGGGAGCATGGGTACCCTATGTCAGTGGGGCTGATATTGATGTGAATGGGATGCGAACCCAGATCTCCGGGGCTCCCTTTTCTGGAGATACATTTACCATAGAGAGAAATTCGGGTGGAACGAGTGATAACCGAAATGGTTTACTGCTAGCTGAATTACAAACGATCCCGACGTTGTTAAATAACTCCAGTGGGATTGCAACTGCCGATTATCAAAGTACCTATGGACAAATGGTTTCCAGGATTGGTGCCAAGACGCATCAGATTGAAATGAGTAACAATGCACAAAATGTATTGTTGGAGCAGGCGATTAATGCGCGAGGGGCAATTGCCGGTGTTAATCTGGATGAGGAGGCAACAAATATGTTGCGTTATCAACAGGCATACCAGGCAAATGCACAGGTTATTTCAACGGCAAATAGCTTGTTTCAGACCTTGATTAATGCATTTAATTAGGACAAGAAGCAATGCGTATATCAACTCAACAAATACAACAAACAGCAATCAATGCATTACTTCGCCAACAGGCTGAGTTGAGTAACACGCAAAACCAACTGGCACTTGGTAAGAGGGTGATAACTCCATCAGATGACCCTGTGGCTAGTGCAAACCTTTTGAATCTGGAGCAAGAGCTAGAAGTCACGAAACAATATCAATTTAATGCCAATATGGCAAAGTCCCGCCTGGGACAAGAAGAAACGGCTTTAACTGCGGTCACAAATCAAATCCACAGAGTTCGTGAGCTTGCAATACAGGCGAGTAATGCAACATATACAGATGAAGATCGTAAAATGATTTCTGCTGAGGCCAGGCATATTCTGGATGAGCTATTTGATATGGCAAATAGCAAAGATAGTAATAATGAATATCTTTTTTCTGGCTATAAGGGCGACATAAAACCGTTTGATTATGATGGTTTAAATTATATCTATAATGGTGATGATGGCCAACGGTCATTGAAAATCGGAGCAAGCAGAACCATTGCCGATGGTGATCCCGGTTCGAAGGTCTTTATGAATATACGCACGGGTAATGGTACATTCAGGGCTTATGATGATCCTGCTAATATCGGTGCGGGTGTTATTAATGGCGGAACAGTTACCGATAATGCTCTTTATGATCGGCTTGATTACACTATTAGTTTTGCCAATAATAGTGCGGGTGATCTTGTTTATCTGGTCAATGATGATAGTGCCGTCATTCAGCCTGCCTGGGTGCAGCCACCAACGGGTCTTCCCGATGATGCTCCGTTATTTGTTTCTGAGTCATCCATAAACTTTGGTCGTGGGGTAAGCGTTTCTATAAGTGGAACACCCGATGTGAGTGACACCTTTAAAATAGTGCCTAGCCCAAACCAGGACTTTTTTACAACGCTCGAGTCCTTTGCGGATGCTTTGGAAGCTGGAACAATGACTGTGGAGAGCCAGGCGAAATTCAATAATGCTATGAACCGAACCCTATATGACATTGATCTTGCTCTGGATAATTTTTTGAATGTGCGGGCTGAGATCGGGGCAAGGTTAAATGCAATTGAAAGTCAGGAATCAATTAATGATGATTTCAAAATTCAAATTGAAAGTTTTATCTCAACAATACAGGATCTGGACTACGCTGAAGCAATAAGTCGTTTTAATTTACAGCAGGCTGGTTTACAAGCGGCACAACAATCATATGTGCAAATACAGGGTTTATCGTTATTTAACTACCTCTAGTCGTTTGCTTAAGAGTTTGACAGCATATTTTTGAATTATTGTTTTTCAGGAGAGACCTTAAGTCTTCACTGATTTCTTCTACTATATCAGTCCATTCCGTTACTGTATGTTGCCGGTATAATTGCATGGATGGATACCACGGAGTATTTTTGTTCTCTAAACCCCAACGCCAGTCGGGGGCGTAAGGCAGTAACACCCATACAGGCTTTCCCATGGCACCAGCGAGATGGGCGACTGCAGTGTCTACGGTGATGATTAGATCAAGGTTTTGTATTATCCTGGCTGTATCTGTAAAATCCTCAATAAATTTAGAAAAGTCGACGATATCCATCTTGTTTGCAGCACCGCTGATATCTGCGGCGGCCACTCCTTTTTGTAGTGAATACAATCTTGTATTCGGTAGTTTCGTTAAAGGCTTGAATGTTCTTAATGGAATCGAACGATTTTTGTCGTTTCTGTGTTCAGGATTCCCCGACCAGCAGATGCCGATATTTAAACTATTGTTATCTATTTCTGACAGATATGGGTTTTCGCTAGAGCTTTTTGGGGTGTTGATATAGGGGTATGATGTTTTTTGAGTTTCAGGTGTGACGTCAAGCAGTCTTGCAAGACTCATGAGCGGGCATTGAAAATCAATATTATTTAAGGACTGAACATCTGTTTGCCTGTTTATCAGAACATCAATCGCTGGGTTGGCTTCCATCAGACCAAGTAATTCAGGCGGTGATTCGAAAACTATTTGTGCGCCTCTCATCTTTACTTCTTCCAGTAGACGTATGAACTGTAGTGTGTCACCAAAGCCCTGCTCGCAATATATTAGTATTTTCTTTTCTTCAAGAGGTTCTCCCTGCCAGAGGGGCAAATCGCTATAACGTCGTTGGGCATGGCCAGCGGCAAATCGCCATTCGTATTCTTTCCAGCCTTGCTCGTAGTTACCTGATAACAACAGAATCAGGGCTTGGTTCCAGTGAGCATCAGGATGTTCAGGCTCGAGTTCCAGTACTTTGCTGTAGTAATCCAATGCGGTTTCATTCTCATTGTAGTCCTGAAACAGTCGGGCAATATTATAATAGGCCTTGATATTCGTCGGATCGAGCTCGGTAATGCGGTGAAATGTTTCAACGGCCAGATCGTCCTGGCTATTCATTGCCAATGCCATCGCAAGGTTACTTAATGCATCAATGTGATCTTCCTTAATTTTGAGAGCCTGCTGACAATGCTCAATGGCCTTTTTAAATTGATGTTTATTAAGCAGAATATTAGCCAGGTTTGAATGGGCATCGGCATTTTCCGGGTTTAACTTTATTGCCCGCTCATAGGCGTTCTGTGCTGCCTCTGTATGCCCCTGGCGATGATAGGCCGCGCCTAGGTTATTATAGGCATCGGTATGTTTAGGGTTTTCTTGCGTTACCCTGCTAAGTAGATCAACGGCCTTATTGAAATGACCTTGCTGCATCCTAAGGGTTCCCAGAAGAAAACGTGTCTGACTGTCCTCCGGAGTCATTTCCAGTTGTTGCTGATAAAGGGTCTCCGCTGATACCAGATCACCAGCAAGATGAAGTTGGTAGGCTTGTTCGGTATTTTTACTCATAAAATAACCCTTTATCCTTGTTTTTAAATATGAATATTATTGTTTTGCATTGTGGCTATATATCATTAAACCAATATGCAAGAACCGAACCAGAGTAGGAGAGGGTATTCGTATCCCAGCATCAAAATAGCTTTGACACATGCGGAAGCTAATTGTTGGAAATGTGATTTTAGCCCCGCTTTAACAGGGAATTGTTGGTGTATGAAAAAAATAGTGATTAGTGCTAAAGGTTTTTGGCGGTATTGTCGACACCATTATCGGAGGCGGTAAATATTCGAGTTTTATGATGAGTATATCCGCCAGCTTATTAATTTTTCACCCGGTTTGTCAGTATGTTGGCACCGTGGGATGAGGGTAAAATAATGCCACAAGTCATAAATACAAATGTAATGTCGCTGAATGCTCAGCGAAATCTGAACCATTCCCAGGGCGCGATGGAGACGGCGATGCAACGTTTGTCTTCCGGTCTTCGCATTAACAGTGCGAAGGACGATGCTGCTGGCCTGGCCATTAGTGAGCGTATGACCTCACAGATTCGCGGTTTGAATCAAGCGATACGAAATGCCAATGATGGTATCTCCCTGGCGCAGACTGCCGAGGGTGCGCTGTCCGAGACAGGACGTTTGCTGCAACGTATGCGTGAACTGGCAGTGCAGTCTGCAAACTCTACCAACTCGGCCTTTGACCGCTCAGCACTGAACGCCGAGGCCAACCAGTTGAAGAGTGAGCTGGATCGTATCGCCAGTACCACCACCTTCAATGGCTTGAAGATCCTGGACGGTACCTATCAGAATAAATCCTTCCACGTGGGCGCCAATGCCGATGAGACCATCAAGGTTTCCATCACCGGTGCCGGTACTGAGGATCTGAAGCATTATACCGTTGCGGGCACTAATGCAACGCTCAATCAGGGTACGGGTTCTATCTCTGTCGCCGCCGCCGATCTCACTGCTACAACCAATACCGTGGCTGCCCAGACGCTGAGTATTTCAGGCTCAGAAGGTCAGGATACGGTGACTGTTCTTGCTGCGGCCACTGCCGCTGAAGTCGCCGCTGCGGCCAATCTCACTACAGAGAATACCGGTGTTTCTGCTAAGGCCTCGACCACGGCCACCCTGTCTGCGCTTTCTGCCGCAGGTAATGTCACCATTACTCTGGGTAGTGTGGTGGGGACAGACACAACGGTTTCTGCCACGGTGACCACCGGTGATCTCACGGCTCTAGCCTCTGAAATCAATACCCGTACGGGTACCACCGGTATCACCGCTGAAGCCAGTGGCGGTACCCTGACCCTGATACAGGCCGATGGCAAGGATATTCGAATCACCGATTTCACTGGACCTGCTGATTTCGATACCATTCAATTCGCGGGAAGCGGTGGTGCTGCGGGTTCGACATTGAACAGCGGCGTAGGCTTACCTGACAGTGCTATAGCCTCCGGTGAAGTGGAGTTCTACTCTGCCGGTTCCTTCACCATTGCCTCTGATGCCGATGTTGCTGCGGGTAGTGTGCTGAATGTGGTTGCTACTC
Organism: Chromatiales bacterium; assembly: GCA_030640985.1. Taxonomy (GTDB): domain Bacteria; phylum Pseudomonadota; class Gammaproteobacteria; order Thiohalomonadales; family Thiohalomonadaceae; genus DAOWII01. The sequence goes on along the minus strand of DAOWII010000118.1, from coordinate 19,064 downwards.
TTGCCGTGGCTTCCAGCGAAGAGAAGGTCAGTGAGGTGGATATCAGTAGTGTTGTAGGCTCTAATCAGGCACTGGATATCCTGGACTCTGCATTACAGCGTATTAGCCGTATTCGTGGTGATCTGGGGGCTATCCAGAGTCGCTTCGAGTCCGTGGTGAACAGTCTGTCTGCCACTTCCGAGAACGTGTCTGCGGCCCGTAGCCGGGTAATCGACGCAGATTTTGCTCTGGAAACAGCAGAAATGACCCGTGGCCAGATTCTGCAACAGGCTGGTATCGCTGTCCTCGCTCAGGCCAATACTGCACCACAGAGTGTTCTTTCTCTTCTGGGTGGGTAAACTCATGCAGTATGATCATGTCCGGGGAAGACACCCCGGACATGATTCTCTTCTGAATATACCGCTTAAAGAAGTACCTTCCTTGTTCTGACTTTCCATTTCCCCCTCAATAATCTATTGGTTTTTTTACATATATATATATCGCTGATACGTACTTTCAGTACGTACATTTTTTGGTGAGTTTCTCTTTTATCCTTTCTTCAGCGGCTTATTTTAACCTGGCCACGTTTGGTCAAATATCAGCGGTATTCGGAGTAAGTTCAGGCGGTTAATATTTGCCGCTGGGGGCAAAAAGTTGCCGCTTGACCCTAAAGTATGTGTTTGTGTGGACGAAGTTATGACTGGAGGCGGTGAATACTCGGTAATTTTGATGAGTATATCCGTCAGATCATCAACTTTTCACCTGGCCGTCAGCATGCTGGCAGCAGGTGTTAAAGGAGAAATAAAATGCCACAAGTAATAAATACCAATGTGATGTCGCTGAATGCTCAGCGAAATCTCAACAAATCCCAGGGGGCAATGGAGACAGCGATGCAACGTCTGTCTTCCGGTCTTCGCATTAACAGTGCGAAGGATGATGCTGCTGGCCTGGCCATTAGTGAACGTATGACCTCCCAGATTCGTGGTTTGAATCAGGCGGTACGTAATGCCAACGATGGTATCTCCCTGGCGCAAACCGCCGAGGGTGCACTGTCCGAGACAGGACGTTTGCTGCAACGTATGCGTGAGCTGTCGGTGCAATCAGCCAACTCCACCAACTCGGCCTTTGACCGCTCGGCACTGAATGCTGAGGTGAACCAGTTGAAGAGTGAGCTGGATCGCATTTCCAGCACCACTACCTTTAACGGTTTGAAGATCCTGGACGGTACCTATCAAAACAAGGCCTTCCATGTGGGCGCCAATGCCGATGAGACCATCAAGGTTTCCATCACCGGTGCTGGCACTGAGGATCTGAAGCACTATACCGTTCAGGGCAGCAATGCAACGGATAATCAGGGTACGGGTTCTGTCTCGGTTGCCGCAGCTGATCTCACTGCTGCAACCAATACGGTGGCAGCTCAGACGCTGAGTATCTCAGGTTCTGAAGGGCAGGACACGGTGACTGTTGCCGTCGCTTCCACTGCCGCTGAAGTTGCCGCTGCGACTAATCTCAGCACAGAGAATACCGGTGTTTCTGCCAAAGCCTCTACCACGGCTACCCTGTCGGGTCTCTCTGCTTCGGGTAACGTCACCATCACGCTGGGTAGTGTAGCAGGGACAGATTCAACGGTGTCTGCCACGGTGACCACCGGTGATCTCACGGCCCTGGCGTCTGAAATCAATACCCGTACAGGTACTACCGGTATCACCGCTGAAGCCAGTGGCGGTACCTTGACCTTGGTGCAGGCGGATGGCAAGGATATTCGTCTGACTGACTTCACTGGCGCGGCTGATGCCGATACCGTTACCTTCGCAGGAAGTGGTGGGGGCGCTGGTTCGACATTGACCAGTGGTGCAGCGGCCAATGATAGTGCCATTGCCGCCGGTACGGTGGAGTTCTACTCTGCCGGTTCTTTCACCGCTCAATCTGATATCGCTGTTGGTGCAGGTAGCGTGCTGAATATAGCCGCAGCCACTGCCGTAGCTTCTACCGAAGAGAAGGTCAGCGAGGTAGATATCAGCAATGTAGCTGGAGCCAATTCGGCACTGGATATCCTGGACTCTGCGTTACAGCGTGTTAGCCGTATTCGTGGTGATCTGGGTGCGATTCAGAGTCGTTTCGAGTCCGTGGTTAACAGTCTGTCTGCAACCTCCGAAAACGTATCTGCGGCTCGTAGTCGAGTTCTGGATGCGGATTTCGCTCTGGAAACAGCGGAAATGACCCGTGGTCAGATCCTGCAACAGGCAGGTATCGCTGTCCTCGCTCAGGCCAATGTTGCCCCACAGAGTGTTCTCTCACTTCTAGGCTAAGTTGGGCTACAAGATTACGTCCGGGGAAGGTTTCCCCGGACGTATTCCCGAAAAAGCGAACGAGGATTAGATCATGGTTACAGAACTGGCAACACAGATAGCAGTGGTTTCATCGCCTGCGAATCTTGCTGTGGCTCGCCCTGGAAACCAGAAAACCGAGGCTCCACCTGGTAATCAGCAGGTGGTGATACCGCAGCAAGATGTGGAGGCAGTACCGGATAAGGAAGTACCGGCCGTTAAGGAAGAAAGAATTGCTATGGTTGATAGCAAGGATCTGGAGGATGCCATTGAAAGCGTTAATGAGCATATGCGTAATCTCCAACGGGATATTCAGTTCAGTGTGGATGATGATTCAGGTCGAACCATTGTCAAAATTATTGATACTGAGAGTGAGGAAATAATTCGACAAATACCGTCGGAAGAAGTCCTTGCGATTGCCAAAGGCCTGGCCGAATTTAAAGGCATGTTACTGGAAGAAAGTGCTTGATTTTTATTGGGTTGGCGCAAACCTTGCTTATTAAGGTAGAAGCACAGAAATGCTAGCTTAGCATTTGAATCCAGCTAACGTAACAAGACAACAGGTAGTTTAATTATGCTTTCATCACCGGGTATAGGTTCTGGTTTAGACGTTAAAGGTATTGTCAGCCAGTTGGTTTCTGCAGCGGCGGCGGGGCCAAGTCGACGCTTCAACGCCCAGGAGGCGCAAATCCAGGCAAAGTTGTCTGCCCTGGGTACGCTGAAATCAGGGCTATCTGAATTTAAGACAGCACTGGCGGGACTAACCAAACTGTCATTAACACCCCCCAAGAGTGTCAGCTTAAATAATTATGATTTCTTTTCTGCGAGTGCGGCCAGTGATGCTGCAGTGGGCAGTTATAACGTCGAAGTTCAGGATCTGGCCCAGGCTCATAAACTCGCCTCAAAAGGTTTTGCCAATACCACCGATAGCATTGGTTCGGGGGAACTCACTTTTCGTTTTGGTACCTATGATTCGGGACCTAACACCTTCAGTGTGACGGCGGGTAAAGCAGCAGCGAGTGTGACTATTGACAGTAGTAATGATTCCATGGAAGGAATTCGTGATGCAGTTAATGGCGCCGATATCGGTGTAACAGCCACGATTATTAATGATGGTACTAATTACCGTTTGATGTTCAGCTCCGACGAGACGGGGGCTGAAAATAGTCTGGAAATAACCGTTTCTGGTGATAGTCAGGGCACTGGTATTGATGATAATGGTTTATCGCAGCTTGCCTATGACCCCACCGCAGCTGGTGTAGGGACGGGCAAGAACCTTTCTGAGCAAGTGATCGCCCAGGATGCCAAGGTCATTATTGATAACTTTACGATTACTCATGCTAATAACAGCATTAGTGATGCGATTCAGGGCGTAACGCTTAATTTGAAAAAGGTTGAGTTAGGCACCACAACAACGATCACGATTACCGAAAATAAGGCGAATGTCGCAAAGTCCGTTGGTGGCTTTGTTGAGGCCTACAACACATTGAATAAAACCATTGCCTCCATGTCCAGCTATAACCCTGAGACTGAGGCCGCTGGTGTATTGCTGGGTGACTCGACACTGCGCAGTATTTCCAACCAGGTGAGTCGCATTATTTCAAATACTGTCCCGGGACTTGATGGTTCCGCCTATCGAGCCTTGGCTGATGTTGGTCTGAAGACTGAGCGGGATGGGGCACTTAAGCTTGATAGTAGTGTATTGAGTGATGCCGTAGATAGTAATTATGAGGACGTGGTCAGGCTTTTTTCTCAGGCCTCAATTGCCAGTGACTCTTTGATAGATGCAACATATGAAGGCAGTGAGATTGGTACTTATGCTGTTAATATCTCGCAACTGGCTACTCAGGGAAGCTATGCTGCTGCTACTAACGGCAGTCTTATTATTGATGCTAATAATGATTCCTTTTCACTAAAGGTTGATGACGTTCTTTCTACTAGTATCACTCTTTCCACTGGCACCTACACTGATGGTGATGCCCTGGCGGCTGAAATACAGAGCAAAATTAATGGTGATAGCGAGCTGTCCGCTGCAGGGGTGGCAGTTAAAGTGAATTACGTTATCGATCATTTTGAAATTATTTCTGATCGTTATGGCAGTGAGTCTAAAGTTGAAATCATTTCTGTCGATACTAATAGTACAGCGGATCTTGGTTTCTCCGTAGCGACAGGAACTGATGGCCTTGATGTAGAAGGGTCTATCGGTGGAGCAACGGCTGAGGGCAATGGACAGGTGCTTACAGGAACGGGCCATACTTCCGGTATTGAATTAACGGTACGCGGTGGGGGTATTGGTGACAGAGGTTCTGTAACCGTTTCACAAGGATTTGCCAGTTCTCTCGATAAGTTACTGACTGATCTGCTGGATTCAAAGGGCGTTATAGATAGTCGTACGGAAAGCCTTAATGGACAAGCTTCTGATATAGGTGAGGAGCGTGAACGGCTTGAAAGTCGACTGGAGTCCTTACAGGCAAGATATTTGAGGCAATTTTCGGCACTGGATTTGTTGTTGAGTCGGATGCAGGCTACTAGCAGTTATCTTGCTCAACAAATGGCAGCGATGCCAGGTCCTAGAACTAACAAGTAGTGTCTGAAATTGCGAGTGACTAACCCGAATTGTAGGAGCGATCAGCAATGAATTATGTGAACGTTAAGAATGCAGCAAATCAATATTCCAAGGTAGGAACCCATTCCGGTGTTGAAGGGGCCACACCTCATCAGTTAGTCAATATGTTAATGATCGGCGCTCTGGATAAGATCGCTATAGCCAAGGGGCATATGGAAAGAGGTGACATAGCACAGAAAGGTGCTCATCTGAGTTGGGCTATCGCTATTATTGATGGTCTGCGTAGTGGTCTTGACATGGATGGGGGAGGGGAAGTTGCAACTAACCTGGACAGTTTATATGAATATATGACTCAACGGCTGGCTGAGGCGAATGTAAGCAATAATGTCACCCTGCTGGACGAGGTTGCATTACTGATGCATAAAATCAAAAGTGCCTGGGGTGAAATCCCAGGATTGATGGCGCTATCTCCGACTTCTCAGCAGGATGATAAAACCAAGACCGCCACTAATAGCACGGTCTCGTAATGTTTTCTTCTTCATCTGCTGTTCAACATATTCAGGAGGCAGCGCTCAGAAAAATCATCATCTTTAGTCAGGAAATGTTGATAGTGGCGAAGCAACACGAGTGGGAGGCATTAACTGAGATGAGTGTTGACCGACAAAAAATGCTGGAATCATTTTTTGAAAAGCCGATTGCTGAGCATGTTATTGAAAACATACAAACGGGACTCAAACAAATAATGAGTATCGATCAAGATATTGTTAAATTAGCTGATGCATCGCGTGATGAAGCGACACATCAATTAAGCCAACTTTCCACAAGCCGTCATGCCGTAAATGAATATACAAACAATGGTGTCGAGTGATTCACTCGGCATCATTTTTCCACTGTCATCATAAAAAGCCCCCTGCCTGAACTTACCTTACATCTTATTGTGACTTTTAGTTACATAAGCGTGGCCTTATGTCCTTGCTGAACCTATTTGTCTTAATTCAAGATGAGTGAAGGTGTTTTGTGCACAGCGAGCCTTACATGGCCACCTAAGTTATTGTTTATGCGGTCATTAATGCGCCCCTCCTGTATTGTTCAAAATATTGACGATTCGCCTTGATATTTGTTTTTTTAGTTCTATGCTTTCTTTGCATGACGAGATTTTGACAGATGGAACAATTATTGTGTGGGAACTTTGGTATTTGAATCTGTGTTTAGCCGAAGCTTTCAATCCATGCAGTAATTGTAAATATAGGATTAGTGGGAAAGGGAATTATCCATGCCAGAAGAAAAAAATATATTGATTATTGATTCCAATATGGAGCAGCGTGCGCATATCGCGGAATTACTTGCCTTTATCAATATTCATAAAGTATCAGAAATTGAAAGTAAGAAGTTAGCCAGTAGCGAACTTTCAGCAGATGAGTTTCACATTGTATTGCTGGTTGCCGCGGATGTGGGCCTGGAAAAAATCATTAAAGATATAAGAGCCTGGAATCCAACTATTCCCGTTTTACTATTACAATCCAGTATTCAAGCCGTGGACCTGGGGGATGACTATAGTCGAGAAATTCTGGACACTTTGGAGTTACCATTAAAGTATCCTGAGCTTATAAATAAGCTGTATTTAGCTGAAATGTATCAGGGGAATATGCAATACGGCCTGGAAAAATGCGATTCTTACAAGCTGTTTCGCAGTCTGGCTGGAACCAGTCAAAATATTAAGGATGTTTGTCTGCTGATACACAAAGTAGTTGATACAGAGGCGACTGTATTGATTACTGGTGAGTCAGGGACGGGTAAAGAAGTGGTTGCACGTAACCTGCATTATTTATCATCGCGGCGAGATAAACCTTTCGTGCCGGTCAATTGCGGTGCTATTCCGGCTGAATTACTTGAGTCTGAATTATTTGGCCATGAAAAGGGTGCCTTTACGGGGGCTATTAGTAGTCGCCAAGGACGTTTTGAAATGGCTGAGGGTGGCACACTATTCCTCGATGAAGTAGGGGACATGCCATTGGCTATGCAAGTTAAATTATTACGCGTACTTCAGGAAAGAGTCTATGAGCGGGTTGGCAGCAACAAGAGTATTCCAACAAATGTCACGATAATTACAGCAACGCATCGTAATCTTGAGGAAGAGATAAAGGTCGGAAATTTTCGCGAAGACCTTTATTACCGACTGAATGTATTCCCCATAGACATGCCTGCATTACGTGAGCGTCAGGAAGATATTCCTCCGTTGATTAATGAACTGACTACCCGGCTTGAGCATAAGGGGCGTGCAAGTGTCCGTATTACACCTCGAGCTGTTAGTGTGTTGCAACAGTATTTATGGCCGGGTAATGTACGAGAATTGGCCAATTTAATTGAGCGTTTAACAATCATGCACCCGCAGGGCATTGTAGATATTAAAGATTTGCCCGAGAAGTATCGTTTAGACGTTGATATAGAAGAGGTGCAGGGTCCAGCCCAATTGGAGTTATCTGCTGGAAATATAAATGCGGTGTCAGTTATTACAGACAATCCCTCCTTACCCATCAGTGGTCTGGATCTGAAGCAGTATATAAATGATCTCGAGTCCTCCTATATTCGTCAGGCACTGGATGATGCCAATGGCGTTGTTGCTCACGCAGCAAAACGCTTAAAGATGGGGCGCACAACCTTGGTAGAAAAGATGCGTAAGTATGGTATGCACCGTCAGGGGCTTGCATCATAAACATTGTGTAAACAGCTGACGGCATAAACACCGTCAGGGGCTTGCATCGTAAAGTTTCGTAAGTAGAGCTGGCGTCATAAATTTGACCTGAATATATATCCCCCTTATAACTCCTTGATTGTAATGATATAAATAGTTGGCGTGCTTTTTGCTACATATCTAATGTCTGACAAGAGTCAGTCATACAGACACAAATGTGGAGCAAATTGTTATGAGCCAGTTAGCGAATGTTGGTACCGAAGAGCTACAAAGTTCTTTTCATGCATTCAATGAGCTTTCTCAGCAACTCGCTGATTCTTATCATGATTTGGAAAAACATGTTAGTTACTTGAACCAGGAGTTGGCTGCTGCCCGCAATGAGCGATTACAGCAGATGGAAGAAAAAGATCGTCTCGCCAGCCGCCTGAAAAGTCTCCTTGATGCACTTCCAGCTAGCGTGATCGTACTCAATGGGAAGGGCGAAATTCAGGAGTTTAATCCCGCTTCAATTGATCTGTTAGGCGCGCCTCTTCAGGATGAACTCTGGGCTAAGGTAATTGAGCGTGCATTTATAGAGGATGCACCGGTAAGTCATGGGCTTAAATTGATGGATGGGCGGCGAGTAAGTTTTTCAACCTGCCCTCTTGGTTCTGAGCCGGGCCAAATATTATTATTGCAGGATATTACTGAGACGGTGCATCTCCAGGAGCGCTTGAGTCAGCACCAACGTTTGGCTGATATGGGCAAGATGGCTGCCAGTCTAGCACACCAAATACGTACACCGCTGTCTTCCGCACTTCTTTATACCTCTCAATTATGTCAGGTTGAAACTACTGAAGATAAGCGTATTTCATTTGCTAGTAAGGCCGTGGAACGGCTTAATGATTTGGAACAACTAATACATGACATGTTAATGCTTACCCGTGGAGACGCAGGTGAAACAAATAATATTCTGGCCGTAAATTTACTTCATAGTGTTATTGAGTCCATGTCTGAGACTTTAAAAAAATCATTAACATTATTTAATATTTTTGATAAATCTTCAGGATCTGTAATTAAAGGTAATCAGGTTTTGTTAGAGAGTGCACTACAGAATTTGGTGAACAATGCAGTTCAGGCAATGGGTGATGGGGGAACTTTGAACTTATTTGTCAGGGCTTCCGGGGATGAAAGCGTGGACCTGGTGGTTGAAGATAATGGGCCAGGGATGACTGCTGAACTTCAGCGTAAGGTTTTTGATCCTTTTGAGACGACTCGTTCGAATGGAACCGGGCTAGGGCTATCAGTTGTTCATACAATTGCAGAAATCCATCATGGTGAGGTATTGCTGGAATCAAATCCAGGTGAGGGCAGTCGGTTTTCAATTCGCTTGCCAAAAATAAATAAGTAATGCGGAACATTAATTTTAGTCTGTATGGTGCAATGCACCAGAATAGGTGAGGTCGTTATGGGACAAACTATTTTAGTTGTTGAAGATGATGCTGCACTAGCAGAAGCATTGAGTGACACCCTGGAGTTGGCAGGGTACAACACTGTTGTTACCAAAGATGGTAAGGATGCTATTCCTGCGCTCAATGAACATGATCCGGCATTAGTGTTGAGTGATGTTCATATGGAAGGACTGGGTGGTCATGAGCTACTCCGTTATATTAAAGGTAAACGGCCGGAACTTCCGGTATTGCTTATGACCGCCTATGGAAGCGTTCAAAAAGCAGTGGAGGCTATGCGTGATGGTGCCGCAGATTATTTACTTAAACCGTTTGATGCAACTGTACTAGTAGAAAAAGTCCAGCAATATACGGCCGTCTATATTAATGATGACAGTGAACCTGTGGCAGAAGATATTCGGAGTAAGGATGTCTTGGTAATGGCCAGACGTGTAGCGGGAACAGATGCGACCGTTATGATTAGTGGTGAAAGTGGAACGGGAAAAGAAGTGGTCGCTCGCTATATACACAGGCATTCAGTTCGTTCAAATAAACCTTTTATAGCTATTAACTGTGCAGCCATCCCGGACAATATGCTGGAAGCAACATTATTTGGATATGAAAAGGGTGCTTTTACTGGTGCTTACAAATCTACGCCAGGTAAGTTTGAGCAGGCTCAAGGGGGAACTCTGTTGTTGGATGAGGTTTCAGAAATGGAACATTCACTACAGGCCAAGTTATTACGTGTATTGCAAGAACGAGAAGTTGAGCGCCTAGGAAGCAATAAACTTATTTCACTCGATGTGCGAGTTTTGGCAACCACAAATAGAGATATGCGCATGGAAATAAACGAAGGGCGATTCAGGGAGGATCTCTATTACCGCCTTAACGTTTTCCCTATTAATTTACCATCACTGCGCGATCGTCGGGATGATATATCTCCTCTAATTGAACATTCGCTCTCCCAGGCTGCTGGCAAGTTAAATCAGCAGGTTCCGGAGATTTCTAAGAGCGCAATGGAAGAGTTGTGTATATATGACTGGCCCGGCAATGTGCGTGAGCTGGATAATATGATGCAGCGTGCATTGATATTAAAAACAGGCAGCTGCATCCAGCTAAAAGATCTTAGTCTTGAATCGGATGTAGATATGGTGACCTCGGTGGTTCGCGTGGATACTGATGAACAAGAAAGTCTGGGTGATGGGCTAAAAATGCAGGAATATAAGTTGATTACTGAAGCATTAAAGTCTGGTAGTAGAAAAGCCGCCGCAGAAAAGTTGGGGATTAGTCCAAGAACCCTTCGTTATAAGTTAGCCCGCATGAGAGATGAAGGAGTGTTGCCTTCAAGTATGGCGGGTACCTGAGTCAGTATTGTGCTGGGGTTAATGTAATAAAAAGGAAAAGATATGAATACGATAGATTCTAGTCAATTGCTCTCTCAATTACGGTTGGCTGCTGCTCAGGCAAAAAATGAGACAACGCCTGTTGAGCAGGCTCAGGCTGACAGTTTTTCAAAACTACTTACGCAGTCTGTCGATAAAGTTAATGAACTTCAGCAACAGTCTTCAAAAGTAAAGGAAGCTTTCGAGATGGGGGATTCAAATGTGCAGCTATCTGAAGTAATGATCGCTAGCGGCAAAGCAGGTGTTGCATTTCAGGGTATGATTCAAGTACGTAATAAAATGTTGGAAGCCTATCAGGAAATTATGCGAATGCAAGTTTAGGTTGTGTAAGTTTGTTGTAATAATTCAGCCGGCCGTTCTTTGCGATTAATGCCGTCTGTGTGACTGTAATTATAATGATTGGTTGAAACAATGGAAACAACAAGTGCTAATGATGTCATAACTCCCTTTGAAGGGTTCTCTAACTTGCCTATGTTGCGTCAATTGGCACTGATGATAGGCTTGGCCGCAAGTGTTGCCATTGGCTTTGCTGCTGTGCTTTGGTTAAAAGAGCCAACTTATAGTGTACTCTTTAATAATCTGGATCCCAGGGATGCAGCAGCAATTACAGACTCTTTAAGGCAGCAAGGCTTGAGTTATAAACTGGACGATATTACTGGTGAGATAAAAATCCCTTCCAAACAAACGCATGAAGCACGACTGTCGCTTGCTAAAGCGGGGTTGCCGCAAAGTGTGGGTTCTGGTTTTGCTATGTTGGGGAAAAAACCGGAATTCGGAACTAGCCAATTTCTTGAGTCTGCCCGTTATCATTATGCTCTGGAGAGTGAGCTGGCAAATTCTATTGCTACCATCAATACTGTTGAAAGTGCGCGTGTTCATTTAGCGCTGCCTAAACAATCCGTATTTGTGCGTAATCGACAGCAACCAACAGCCTCGGTGCTGGTTAATCTGTTTCCCGGCCGCATCCTCGAAATTGGTCAAGTTAATGCTATCACCCACATGGTGGCTTCAAGTATTCCTAATCTTGTTCCCAGTCGAGTAACTGTTATCGATCAGAAGGGAGATTTACTTAGCGCCAGGGCACAACAGAGCAATATAAGTTTGAGTCAGGAGCAGTTTGAATATACACAAAAAGTTGAAGATGTTTACACTCAACGTATCGAAAATATTCTTGCCCCTATTCTTGGGATAAATGGATTGCGAGCGCAAGTGTCTGCAGAGATGGATTTTACCGTTACGGAAAAAACACAGGAATCATATAACCCCGATCTGCCGGCCCTGCGTAGTGAACAGGTATTCGAGGAGTTGAGTAATGGCGCTGCTGGAGGAGGAGTGCCTGGAGCACTTTCTAATCAACCACCTGGTGAAACAAATATTCCAGAAGTCGCTAACGGTCAACAGACAGAGGGGAGCTCTCAGCCTAGCAGACGTAGCAAACGATCTACGGTTAATTATGAACTAGACCGAACCATTAGCCACACCCGTTTGGCTACGGGCCTTGTTAAACGTCTTTCTGTTGCCGTTGTGGTTGATGACCGCATGACTGTTAATGAGGAGGGTGAAACAGTGAGTGAGGCGCGTACGGCAGAGGACATTGAACGTATTACTTCGTTAGTGAAAGATGCTGTTGGTTATAATGCGCAAAGAGGAGATACAATCAATATTATTAATGCTTCTTTTTCGGCGCCCGAGGCAATTGAACCTTTACCTGAGCTGCCTATTTGGCAACAAACATGGTTTTGGGATTTAGGTAAAAAACTTGGAATTCTCGCCCTGATACTATTTTTGTTCTTTGGCATCCTTCGCCCAATATTTCGTCAATTGGCAACGGTGAAACCTCAGCCTCTTCTGTTGCCAGGGTCGGGTGATCAGATGGTTTCTGCCGAAGGTCAATTGGCCTTGCCAGAAGGGGGTACTGCTGAACAATGGACTTCTCCTGAAAAGGCTTACCAACAAAAACTCGATGCGGCTCAGCAAATGGTACAAAATGACTCACGTATTGTCGCTCAGGTAGTAAAAAACTGGGTTGGTAATGATTAATTTGTTCGGACATAACTATTGATGGAATATCTATGCCAGAAGTAAAAACCAAACGTACGGGGGCAGAGAGGGCTGCAATTCTTTTAATGAGTCTTGGTGAAGATTCTGCTGCCGAGATTGTAAAACACCTATCTCCTAAAGAAGTCCAAAAGCTGGGTGAGGCAATGGCAGTTGCTGGAGATGTCAGTCAGGATTTACTTAATGATGTTCTGACTGATTTTACAGATACAGTCGGTACACAAACTTCTGTGGGTATAGGTAATGAAGAGTATCTGCGTAATGTTTTAGTGAATTCGCTGGGTGAAGATAAAGGCGGAGCGATTATTGATCGTATCCTGCTTGGACGGGGCTCAAAAGGTCTGGGTGCACTAAAGTGGATGGAACCCCGTGCCATTGCCGAGATCATTCGACTGGAGCACCCACAAATTATTGCTATCGTTTTGTCATATCTGGATAGTGATCAGGCTGCCGATGTACTGGCCGCTTTACCTGAAAATATGCGTTCAGACATTGTTATGCGTGTTGCCAGTCTGGATGGAATCCAGCCCAGTGCTCTGGAAGAACTGGATGATATTCTGGAAAAACAATTGTCAGGAACATCCGGTAATATCAAGGCCTCAAGTGTTGGGGGCAAGAAGGCCGCCGCCAATATATTGAATTTTATGGGTGCAGCAGCGGAAAATGAAATCATTGATAAGGTTAAAAATAGTGATGAAGAGCTTGGGCAGGCGATTCAGGATCTTATGTTTGTATTTGATAATCTTGCCGATGTAGATGATCGTAGCATCCAGTCACTGTTGCGAGAGATATCATCTGACACACTTATCCTTGCGCTAAAAGGTGCTGATCCAGGAGTTGCAGATAAAATACTTAAGAATATGTCGAAGCGTGCGGCAGAAATGTTGCGTGATGATCTTGAGGCACGAGGTCCTGTACGTGTAAGTGAAGTGGAGGTTGCGCAAAAAGAGATCTTGTCGGTAGCGAGGCGTATGGCCGAGGCCGGTGATTTATCCCTGACCTCGGGAGGCGGTGATGACTTTGTCTAAAATCCTGGATAGGGATGAGCAGGGTAATGACGGCTATCAACGCTGGGAGCCTCCGCAAGTGAGGAGCCCCCATTCTGCCGCAGGCTTACGTGGCGAGGATAGCGAGTTTGATGGTGTACCACGCTATCCCACTGCGGATGAACTGAAACAAATTCAGGATACGGCCTACACCGAAGGGTATGAGCTGGGATGCAAAGAAGGTTTACAGGCAGGACAGAAAGATGTCCATGCTGAGATTCAACGCTTGGGTCAGATCATCACCGCTTTGACTGAGCCACTTAGTGCAATAGATGAAGAGGTAGAGCAGGAATTGGTGATGCTCTCGATTGCTATTGCCGGCCAATTAGTTCGTCGTGAATTAAAGATTGATCCTGGAGAGGTGATTGCCGTAGTACGAGAGGCATTAGCCATGCTTCCTGTTAACTCACAGCATATTAAAATAGCACTACACCCTGAAGATGCTCTAATAGTCAGGGAAGTATTATCGGTAAATGAGGAAGGTCCCTGGCAGATTGTAGAAGACTCCGTTTTAACTCGAGGCGGTTGTCGTGTAGAAACCGAATATTCTGCGTTGGATGCGAGTGTGGAAAAACGTCTGTCAGCAGTCGCTGCTGAACTGTTGGGAGGCGATCGCGTTAGTGATGACAAGCTTCCCGACAAATAACGACAGATCCCGGCAGTGGGGTGATGCTTTAGGTGAGCGACGTCAACGGCTTGATAAACCTATTCCTATGATTGTAGAAGGGCGTTTGACTCGAATGGTGGGTTTAACTCTGGAAGCCGTTGGTGTGCAAGCTAGCGTGGGTACTCGCTGTATTGTGAAAAATATTGATGGCCAGTGTATTGATGCCGAAGTGGTGGGCTTTTCCGGTGAGCGGGTTTATTTAATGCCAACGGGGGATATCCAGGGTATCAGTCCTGAGTCAAAAGTTATCCCTACCGGCAAGGTTTACGAAATTCCTGTTAGTGATGATTTGCTGGGGCGCGTACTGGACGGTACCGGTCAGCCACTGGATGGCATGCAGCCTGTGGAAAGCCATATATCAGTACAGCTAACAGGCCGCCCCATTAATCCCATGGCCAGGCAACCTGTCCGTGAGTCACTGGATGTCGGGATTCGGGCTATTAATGCTTTGCTTACAGTAGGACGGGGCCAGCGTATGGGCCTGTTTGCGGGTAGTGGCGTTGGTAAGAGTGTGTTGTTGGGAATGATGACCCGATTCACCACTGCAGATGTGATTGTGGTCGGGCTTATTGGTGAGCGTGGACGGGAAGTTAAAGAGTTTATAGACAATATCCTGGGTCCAGAAGGGATGGCCCGTGCGGTGGTGGTGGCCTCACCAGCGGATAATACGCCAGTGATGCGTTTGCATGGAGCATCACTGGCAACCAGTATTGCAGAGTATTTTCGCGATCAAGGCAAGAATGTACTGTTGTTGATGGACTCCTTGACCCGTTACGCCCAGGCCCAACGGGAACTCGCCCTGGCCATTGGTGAGGCACCCGTCACCAAAGGTTATCCCGCATCCGTATTTACCAAAATTCCACAGTTGGTGGAGCGTGCTGGCAATGGTGATGAAGGTGGCGGCTCTATCACGGCTTTTTATACCGTATTAACCGAGGGTGATGACCCTCAGGATCCCGTTGCTGATTCGGCACGAGCCATTCTCGATGGTCACGTGGTGTTGTCGCGACGCCTGGCCGAAGAAGGACACTATCCTGCTATCGATATTGAGGCTTCTATTAGTCGGGTGATGACTGAAGTCACAGAGCCTGAACATCAGGGGCAGATTCAGCAGTTCAAAAGGCTTTATTCTACTTATGCGCAGAACCGTGATTTAATCAGTGTGGGTGCCTATACTCAGGGTACTGATAGCCGAATTGATACAGCGATACAGGCATACCCTCACTTTATGAGTTTCTTGCAACAGGATATGCGTCAGGCTGTTAATTATCAGGACAGTGTGCATGACCTGGGCACACTTATAAGTCGTACTCAAATGCCACAAATAATTGATACGGAAGTGATCGAGTGAAAAAATCCGTGCGTATGAAGCCCATTGAACATCTTGCCCAATCTCGTGAGCAGGTTGCGATACGTGAGTTGGGAAGCCAGCAACAGCACTTACACCAGCAGCAGGAACAACTTTTGCAACTAGAAACCTATCGGGTGGAATACCAGAAGCAATTTCAGAATAAGGGCAGTATGGGTATAACGGCCTCTCAGTTTCAGGATATGCAGTGTTTTTTAAACCAGGTTGACAAGGCGATTGCCCAGCAAAAGGTGCAAGTACAGCTGGCATCTCTATCCTGCGAGCAGAAGCGGGAATTATGGGTTAACGCACATTCTCGTACTCAGGTACTTGAAACGGTGGTGAACCGCTATCATCAGGAGGAACAGCGTGAGTTATCCAGGCGAGAGCAAAAAGATCTGGATGAGCGAGCCCAGAGGAAGTCTGAACATAAGGTCTGATTAACGCTCTGTTAAACCATATCCGCTGGTAAGGAGTTGTTGGCATAGAGATTGCTCCGTTATTCATGAACATTATATTTTGGAGTTTGTGAGTGATGCCAACGAATACAGTCACATTTGATAAAGTAACTGGGTCTGCCCTGCCTGGCCTCTCTCAGATGCCTCCTGTCCAATCGAAAAAGGGCAATGATTTCGCTGAAACCCTGAAAGCTCAGCACACTACTATGGATGATGCTAGTGACACTGTGAGTGATGTTAGTAGTACTGATAGCGGTGTTAGTAGTACTGAGGGTGATGCTGTGGAAAATAATGATGCTCGGGCCTCGGTTTCTGATGGGCCTCCTTCAGAGGGGACCACAATACTGGGCCTGCCATCCGTGATACGAGATATGAAACTTTCCGCTGAGGAAAATTCTGGTCACGTGGGAGGCAAAGGTTTGCCTTCTTCTTTAATTTCCGGATCACCTGCAGTCGTGGGTATCAACATCAGTAAAACGAGCACTGGAAAGCCTGTCGTTGAGGCAAAGGCTCAGATGGTGGGGGCTTCTCTAGCTACCTTGCCCGATGACTCCCCGGTTGTGATGGAGAGCTTGCCACGGATTCGTCCCGCTATTGAATCGCAAGGGGGACAGAAAGGAGGGCAGGATGGGCTGCCCATGATGTTACCTCGTCAGGAACTTACCGGAGTAATCAACAATACAACTGAGATGCGAAACAGGCTATTGGCGTCGGCAAAAGCTGACAATGTATTCCGTGATCTGCTACCAGGCGCAATGGCAACAAGCAAAGAATCACCTCTACCGGTGCTTCCCTCTGCGGGTTCCTCCCTGTCTGGCCCTCAGGCAAACGGTCCGATGGTTCTGAATCTTGCTACTCATGTACAGCAACCCGGGTGGAACCAGGCACTTGGTGAACGAGTGGTATGGTTGAGTCGCCAGGGGGTGCAGGAGGCTCAGATCCAGCTTACGCCGCGCCACCTGGGGCCTATCGAAGTTCGTATTATGATGAATGATGATCAGGCCAGTGTGGTGTTCACCTCTCAGAACCCCGTTACCCGAGAGGCTCTTGAGAGTGCCATGCCAAGGTTACGTGAAATGATGGCTGATAGTGGCCTGAATCTTGTGCAATCTGACGTCTCTCAGGAGTCACCGGAGAGGCGCCGTCAAGCGATGGATGATAAACAGGATAGTGCCCATGAACACCCCACCGGGGATGAGGCCGAAATATTGGAGCAAGAGATGAATTCGTTCATTAGTGATCCCTCACAAGGTATTCTTGACCTTTACGCATAATTAAGAGCCCATAACGGGTGGCTGGTATCATCTGCAACGCGCATAAATAATATCCTCAGGTCTACATCCTTCCCCCTTGGCAAGCATGCATTGTGTGCCATACTTAAACATTGAGTAACATAACAATAATAGTTTTCAGCAGTATTTTATGGGTGGCTAATGTATTCGACGAATGATGGTACATTCAATGATGACCTTATTACCAGGCATGCCCCCCTGGTAAAGCGTATTGCTTATCATATGATTGGTCGGTTACCTCCAAGTGTGATTGTCGATGACCTGATTCAGGCAGGTATGTTGGGATTATTGAATGCTGTTAGTCACTATGATGAAAAGCAGGGAGCAAGTTTCGAGACTTATGCAACTATCCGCATTCGTGGGGCTATGCTTGATGAGCTTCGTCGAAATGACTGGGCACCAAAGTCTGTACATCGTAAGGCCCGTGAGGTCACAGCAGCAACACTAACTGTTGAGGCAGAGACTGGTCGCGATGCAACAGAGCGTGAAATTGTCGCTGTCATGGGGATATCGTTGGATGAGTATTACCAAATACTACAAGACACCAACAGTTGTCGCTTGCTTAGTATTGAAGAAACCGGGATTGATGCAGAAGCTAGTTATAATGACAAACTACTGGACGACTTGCTGGGAGATGAGTTTCAGGAACATCTTGCAGAAGCCGTCTCCAGATTACCTGAGCGGGAACGAATGCTCATGGCCCTTTATTATGACAAGGGAATGAATTTAAAGGAAATTGGTCAGATTTTGGGGGTAAGTGAATCCCGGGTCAGTCAAATCCTTAGTCATACTCACTTGCGTTTGCGTGCCCGTCTTCAGGAATGGCTCTAGAGTCACTCTTTATTTATTCACCATCATTTTTTCATTCTATCTTTTCTAAACTGACGCCATGTTAATCGCCAAGGTGACTTTGGTAGCAGGTGTATTCTTCTGTTGAGATAATAGTTTGGTTTTAGGTTATATTTAAGCTTATGAGTATGTTAATGAAATGTCTGAAAAATACTACTGTAATTGATGGTAGCACGAGGATCCATGAGAGAAACTATCGACTTTTGATGCGGTTGCTATCATCCATAGAGCCTGGCCCAGAAATGGGAGGGATGACATTCAGGGATAATAACAGACTGGATATCAAAGTTATCGAATATACGCGCTATACCACAACATTGGAACTTTCAAAATGTATAGGTAAAAATGGACATTTATTACCAGATCTATCTATGAGAGTAAGAGCCTATCACGATGCTTCTGTGGCGGAGGTGATTGCGTACCAGGGCTTAGTTAATATACCTCCACCTTATATGGTGAGATCCACGGGACGGTATCAGAAAGATGAAAAAAAGCAAATTAATCAGCTGATGTATGAGTTGTTACGTCTTTGTATTACTGGTGAAGGTAAATCAGTGCTTTCAGGATACGTTAATATTTAACAGATGAATAATATCTAAATTTGTTATATTCATCCAATTAAACCGGCATCTGTAATAAACTAATTGCCATATACTGATCTTGAACAATATTTTCTTGTTTATGTTGCAGTCATTACAATGCTTGTTGGTAGTGCTGATACGCTGGTATAGCAATTGAATTGCTCCAAGAGGTTGATAAGTTTCACGATGAGCACTATATCTCATTGAAGTGAGGCTGCTATATGGATGGCAACTTACGATGAACCTGTTTTCACTCCTAACTGTTGGGAATAGATATGGATGTTTTCGTCGCCAGACAACCAATCTTTAATCGATCGCAAAATGTTATTGCCTATGAGCTGTTGTATCGGTCTAGCTCTCAGGCGAATGCT
>DAOWII010000055.1 GCA_030640985.1 Chromatiales bacterium | reverse complement strand
TGCTACATCAGGCTAGTGAAGCTATACGCGGCCTGCTTCCGTATATGCAAGCAAACAAACGCTGGTTTTTCTCAGGGTTATTCTCTGCTGTCGTTGTCGTAGCCACACGCCTTGCCCTGCCCTGGCCTCTCCGTGACGTCATTAACTTATGGATATCTGAAACACACAGTGCGGAACAAGGCCTGATAAATCTTATTCCAACAGGCTATAACCCCGTGTTAATACTTGGGCTTGTTTTTCTTATTGTCAGTCTACTGCTTGGCCTGGCTGATTTTTTAAACCGTCTTTTCTTCGCCCGATTCGCTATTGGTACCGTAAATAGTCTCCGGGCAGAATTTACCCGTGCCATAATTTCACACCGTATTGATGCGGGGAAAAAAACTTCCGGTGAAATCGTTTCTCGTCTGATTGGCGACACTGCCCGCATTAAAAGCGGCATGCAGACCTTTTTTGTTCATGTATTTACCAGTGGATTATTACTCCTTGGTATCACTATCGTATTATTTAACATGCATACGGACTTCGGCATTATTTTTCTAACCGCTTTTTTTAGCTCTACTCTCGTAACTTTGTGGGGCGCTAAAATAATTTTTCAACGCTCGATCAAGCAACGCAAGAAAGAAGGGAAACTTGCTCAACGCATTGAAAAGTCGATCAGGAAAGGCGTCCCTCTTGACACTACACACCTTAACACCTCCAGTGGCCAGGTCGAGGCAAAAACTCACCGTACTCAGGGTATCGTCACCTGGATTACCCACGGTATTTTTGGCCTGAGCGTACTAGTGATCTTGTTGCTTGGTGCAGATGCTGTTAACAACCGTGTCATCCCTGCTGCAGACATGGTGGTATTTATGTTCTATGCCCTGATGTTACGCGGCCCCATGGTCAGGTTGGCACGACGGGGCGCGGGTACGGGGAGATTCCTGGGCGCAGCCTACCGTGTCGTTAACATGTACAACAAGAAACGCAGCACAGCACCACTTTCTTAACAACTCTTTAACTCAGGAATCCGTAATATGTCCCCAACCCAGCCCCTGCGAATCTTATTTACCGGTTATGCGCCGGTGCACTTTCTCTGTTTCCGCCCCTTATATGAGCGACTCATTGAGATGCCCAACGTGGAGGTTTTCGTTTCAGGCGGGCTTCGTACCAAAACAGACTCTGGCTACCTTTATGATGAAAAGGGTCTTTATGCACCACTAAACATTCATAAAGATCAGATTTTGTCGGTGGATGAGATACAGAACCAGGACTTCGATGTACTGTTCTCCGCCCATACCAAACTGATCATGCCTCGTAGTGTGAAAAAGAAGATTCAGATATTTCATGGTATTTCATATCGGAATAAATCTATCCGCCCGGAAAATATGGGCTGTGACTATTACTTCCTCATCGGCCCTTATCAGCACCGCAGTTTCATCAAGGCAGGACTGCTTGAAGAAAATGATCCACGCGCCATTGAGGTCGGCTTTATGAAAACAGATCGTCTGGTCAATGGCCAGTTAAATAAATCTGCCATCATGCAACAGATGGGTTTCAAGGAAGAGCGGCCCTTAGTTATTTTCGCACCCACTGGCGCTAAGAGAAATGCCATGGAGTTACACGGTGAAGACCTCATTCAACGATTGTCAGCAACGAACAAATATAACGTGCTAGTCAAACCGCACGATCACCCCAAAAACAAAAAGATCAGCTGGTTTGAGTATCTCAAACAATATGAAACTGAACACTGCAAGGTATCCAATGAGCTGGATGTCATCCCTCAGCTTTATATTGCAGATCTCCTGATCAGTGATGCTTCCTCTGTGGTTAATGAATACTCGCTACTCGACCGACCAATTGTCTTCATTGATACGCCTACTCTGATTGAAAAGGCGGCTGATGCCAAGAATTCCATGCTGGATCTGGATACCTGGGGGCGCAAGGGCGGTATGGTCGTTGACGATCTTGCCCATCTTGAAGAAACGATTGATTACAGTCTTGCACATTCATCTGAAAAATCTGACATCCGAAAAGCGATGGCCGAGGACTTCTTTTACAATCCTGGCCATGCCACCGATGTTGCCATGGATTGGCTGAAGGAAAACATATTTAAAGGCTAACCTCTCCACCAATGGCGGACAGCTTTCATTCGTATGTGGTTTGTGAAATGATCACACCCCATGAATATACAAACCGCTCCGATCAGTCCCGCCCACCATACCTTACAAAGTGTTTTTGGCTACGATGCCTTTCGTCCACAGCAGCAGGACATCGTTGACCATTTAATTACTGGCGGTGATGCGTTGGTGCTGATGCCTACTGGCGGCGGTAAATCACTCTGCTATCAAATT
Organism: Chromatiales bacterium; assembly: GCA_030640985.1. Lineage (GTDB taxonomy): Bacteria > Pseudomonadota > Gammaproteobacteria > Thiohalomonadales > Thiohalomonadaceae > DAOWII01. The sequence goes on along the minus strand of DAOWII010000055.1, from coordinate 2,504 downwards.
CCGGCCATTGAGCGGTCTGGCGTTGGTGTCGTTATTTCACCGTTGATTGCCTTGATGCAGGATCAGGTGGATGCCCTGCGTCAGAACGGGGTGCGGGCAGCCTTTCTTAATTCCAGCCTCAGCATTGATGAGGTACGTGAAGTTGAGGGGATGCTGCGTCGTGGTGAGCTGGATTTGCTCTATGTTGCTCCCGAACGACTAATGATGCCAGGCACTCTGGAGCTGCTTGAATCTATCCCTGTCGCCCTGTTTGCCATTGATGAGGCGCACTGTGTCTCTCAGTGGGGCCACGACTTCCGCCGACAGCGCCACCCGACGCGAGATTATCGAACGGCTGGCGCTCACCGAAGCCAGGCATTTTGTCAGTGGCTTCGATCGCCCCAATATCCGTTACCGTATCAGCGAAAACAGCGGTAACGCTCGTGATCGGTTGCTGCGCTTCATTCGCAACGAACACGAAGGGGAAGCGGGAATTGTCTACTGCCTGTCGCGCAAGCGCGTTGAAGAAGTAGCCGCCGGACTGGCGGCCAAGGGTTTGGATGCGCTGCCCTATCACGCGGGTTTATCGGCCGATGTACGCCAGCAAAATCAAATGCGTTTTCTGCGCGAGGAAGGAGTGATCATCGTCGCCACCATTGCCTTCGGTATGGGTATCGACAAGCCCAATGTACGCTTTGTCGCCCACCTCAATCTTCCCAAGAGCCTGGAGGCCTATTATCAGGAAACAGGACGCGCCGGACGTGATGGGCTGCCCGCCAATGCCTGGATGGTTTACGGCCTGCAGGATGTGATCATGCTCAAGCAGATGCAGGCATCCTCCGATGCCCCCGAGGCAATCAAGCGTATCGAGCACCACAAACTCGATGCCATGCTTGGCCTCTGCGAACTGACGAGTTGCCGTCGACAGGCACTGCTGCGTTACTTCGATGACGAGTTAGCCGAACCTTGTGGCAACTGCGATACATGTCTGGAGCCACCCGAAACCTGGGAGGCCACTACCGCTGCGCAGAAGGCGCTTTCCTGCGTTCACCGCACTGGCCAGCGTTTCGGCGTTAGCTATCTGGTCGATGTGCTCATGGGCAAGGAGGATGAGCGTATCCGTCGTTTCGGCCACGATCAGGTGAGTACCTTCGGTGTCGGCACGGAACTCAATCAAAGCGAGTGGCGCAACCTCTACCGACAGCTTATCGCCCGTGGGCTGCTGGCGGTAGACCTGGAAGGTCATGGCGGCCTGCACCTCACCGAAGAGAGTCGCCCGGTGCTGCGTGGCGAACTACCGCTGCACCTGCGCAAGTTCTCACGCAAGGCCAAAGCCAAAAGCCGCGAACGAAAGAGCAATCGCTTTGCCAATCAGGGACAAGATAAATTATGGCAGGCCTTGCGTAACCGCCGCCAGCAACTGGCCGATGAGCAGGGCATTCCTGCCTACATGATCTTCCATGATGCCACCCTCGCCGAGATGGTAGAGAACCGCCCCGAAACACTGTCACAGTTATCAAATATCTCCGGTGTCGGCGCACGCAAACAGGAGGCCTACGGCGAGGCATTCCTCGAAGTGCTGAACGAATACAGGAACCTGGATGACGACACACAAAGCGATACCGAAGAAGAGACACTACAACTCTTTCGCCTCAATATGGATATCGAAGCTATTGCCGCCCAGCGTGGCCTCAAAGCAACCACTATCTACAACCACCTGGCCAAAGGGATAGAACGAGATGAAGTCCCACTCAGTGAAGTGGTGCAATTGCAACCAGAACAGTTAGAAACAATCCGCTTTGCTATCGAGCACAACGATGGTGGCAAACGCCTAAAACCCGTGTTTGATACCCTGGAGGGTGAATTCCCCTATGAGGTGTTGCGCTGCGTCAGGGCAGACATGAGTCGAGAATGAGGAGCAGTGAGTGAGAGCCATGTTAAATTCTGAACTAAAAATACCCCCTGTATTACAGCTGCTAATATTTACTTTACTCATGTGGCTTGTTTCTTTGGCGCTCCCTGGGCTCTCGCTTCCCTCACAATATAAGCTCGCGACTATTACTGCGCTAATAGTCATTGCAGCCTTTTTTGCGATTTCCGGTATGGTTTGTTTCAGAAAAGCGAAAACAACAGTTAATCCATTCAGGCTCGACTTATCTTCATCACTTGTAACTTCTGGTATCTATACGCGCTCACGTAACCCGATGTACGTTGGCTTATTATTTTTACTAATGGCCTGGGGAGTGTTTTTATCTAATCTATATTCTCTGGCTTTAACTTTCGCTTTTATTATGTGCATGAATCATTTCCAGGTTCGGCTGGAAGAAAAGGCTTTGGAGTCTATATTCGGCGAAGACTATTTACACTACAAAACCCGGGCACGTAGATGGCTGTAACCATAGCGGCGCATAGGATATGTCCGCGCCTGGAACTGGGCAGTAACTAAAATTGTAACTCACGAGCACATACCCTTCGGTGACTTGTACTCCCTGGCAAGACGCTTTTCAATTTTTAGTTTTTCTTTT
>DAOWII010000159.1 GCA_030640985.1 Chromatiales bacterium | reverse complement strand
TGCCACCGTGCGCGATCATTCCGATGGCCCCGTGCAGCGAACCAGCAATCCGCTCGATCTGGCAATCAAACAGGATGGTTATTTTGTCATCGGCACGGGTGCCGGCGACCGGTAATACGTGTTGTTCCGGGTCAATACTATTTTCAGGTAAGGAAAAACGTTGGCACAGCCAGTCAGCGATCGCCTGGCGCAGGCCCTGCTGGCCCCTGGTTAAGGGATAGTTAGCCAGGCCATGCAGGTGTGAGATTAGCGCATCAATGACAAATGTCGGTGGTTGATGCTTGGGTTCCCCAATGGATAAGGCGATATGAGGCTTGCCCACTGGGGTGACCTTCGACTTGAGTATATTCAGCCTTTCAAAGGGGTAGGCGTGCAGTTTGTTAAGCTCGGGATTCATATTTTTTCTGTTATTTTACCATTTTGGTAGTATAAAGGATTGTCTCTGTCGTATAAAAGGGAACTTCATTATGAGCATAAAAATACATATAAAACATATGATTATGATTCTAATGTGATGTTTATACTGAACTTATTGGAAATTGAATCCCAAAGAACCAAGTATATATTTGATATTTAGCAAAAATATGGGTGATTATGGATTCACTTTAGCTTAACCTTTTGTTAACCTCTGTAATAATCAAGTTTTTGTTGAGCAATTAAATAGGGTAAAGAATGAATAAAAAACTCAGATTGCTTTTAATGGGTTTGACAGTATGGGGATATTTCAGCATGCCGGTAGTGGCGGCTGGCGATCCTGATATGGGGGAAGGCCTGGCTGAAATGTGTGTAGACTGTCACGGTGTTGGTGGAGATAGTGATGACCCTACTGCCCCGAAACTGGCCGGACAATATGCTGCTTATATTGTGAAGCAGATTCGTGACTTTCAGAATGGGAAGCGTTCTGATGACATGATGACCGATATGGCAATGATGCTGGAGACCTCCCAGGATATGGAAGATGTGGGTGCCTACTATCAAAATCAGGGCAAAATGAAGGGCCCGGGCGTGAAGCTGGAATTAGCCAATAAGGGGATGGACATCTATATCAATGGCAATCCTAAAAGTGGCCTGTATGGATGTGTGAACTGTCATGGTCAGAAAGGCAATGGACTAAGCAGATCGAATCCCTTTTTTCCTGTCATTGGTGGTCAACATAAAGACTACCTGGTGAAGCAACTACGGGACTTTAAATCAGCGACTCGTACAAATAGTCCTGCCAAGATGATGGGTGCAATTGCCAGAAAGATGTCCGATAAGGAAATTATTGCTGTTGCGGAATATCTGTCGGGTAATTAATTAGCTTCAGATAATATTAATTCGTTCACAAAGGCCTGTATTTATCTCGTTAGGAATAAATACAGGCCTTTTTTGTTGCGAAAATTATTTTTCAGGTAATTATCTTCACACCTGCTCTAACATCTCAATAATGCTTTGTCGGAGGCATTCTCTTTGTGTTTCATCTTTCAAGGGGCGGTCTTGTTGATCTGTGATGAAGAAAATGTCTTCAACTCGTTCCCCCAATGTTGTGATCTTTGCATTTTGCAGTCGTAGATTACATGCATCCAGAGCCTTACCTATCTGTGACAATAATCCAGGCCGATCCGATGCTTCAATTTCCACAATGGTTCTATGATTATGGGCATCATCCTGAAAGGTGACCCGGTTAGGAATGGGGAAATGCTTGAGTTGTCTTGTAACACGTCTTTGTACACTGAGTGAGTCTGATTCTTTCTGGCGCAGGGCTGCCTCAAGGGTATGCTTTATTTCCACACTGCGGCTTTCATCTTGTATAGGTTCACCATTATTTTCAAGAACAATATAAGTATCCAGTGTGTACCCATTCATGGAAGAGGAAATTCGGGCATCAACGATGCTGAGTCCCATTTGATCCAGTGTGGTGGTAATTAAGGTGAATAGGTGATCACGGTTTGGAGTGTAGATAAATATTTCCGAACTACCACGATGGGCATCACTTCGAATCAAAACCATGGATTGTTGTGAGTTGTCTTGTTTGAGAATGGCATTAGTATGCCAGGCTATTTCATCTGCACTGTAACGCAGAAAATAGTCATCTCCCAGGCCTTGCCACAAAAGCTCCACTTTTTCCGTAGAACTATCAGTGCCGATTAATGCCAGAGCACTTTGTTGTGTTTCCTGGATTAATTCATCTTGATCTAGCGGATTGGCCAGTCCACGACGCAAGGCTCGTCGAGTGGAGAAATACAATTCTTTAAGTAGTGAGCCTTTCCATGAGTTCCATACGCTGGGGCTGGTAGCGCGAATATCCGCAACGGTTAGTAGAAATATATGATTCAGATAATTCTGGCTACCGACTTTTCTGGCAAAATCATTGATAATTTCTGGATCACTGATGTCTTTGCGCTGTGCCGTTGTTGACATCACCAGGTGGTTTCGTACTAGCCAGGCTGCCAGCTGGGTATCGTATTGGCTGAGTAAGTGGTGTTGACAGAATTCGATAACGTCTTTTTCACCAAGCTCGGAGTGATCTCCACCACGGCCTTTGGCAATATCATGAAACAGGCCGGCTACGAAAAGAATCTCTGGTTTAGGTATTTCCTGGATAATAGCACTACACAAAGGAAATTCATGGAAGAACTCAGGAACAGTAAAGCGTCGTAAATTTCTGACTACAAACAGTGTATGTTCATCGACGGTGTATACGTGAAACAAGTCATGCTGCATTTGTCCGACAATATTGCCAAACATAGGTAAATAGCTGGCAAGTATACCGTAGCGGTTCATTCGCCTAAGTTCGTGGGTAACCCCTTGTGGTTGTCGTAAAAACTCCATGAATAGGCTACGACAGCGCATGTCATCACGAAAGTTATCATCGATGAGGTGTCGATGGTGGCGGATTAAACGGATGGTTCCTGCTCTTACTCCCTTAAGTTCCGGGTTCTGGGCGAGCACCATGAATACCTCGAGTAATGCAAATGGATAACGCTTGAAAATATGTTCATCGGTCGCTTCGATAAAGCCTTTGCGAGCCTGGAAGCGTTTATTGAGAGGCGTGGGTTCACCGGAATCACCCGCATACAGGATTTCTTCCTGAAACAGCTGTAACAAAAGCTCATTGAGTCTATCCAGTTCCATGACTGTGCGATAGTAGTCTTTCATGAACTTCTCTACCGCAAGACGTGGCCCTTCGTCACTGTAGCCGAACTGTTCCGCGAGAGTTCGTTGATGATCAAATAGCAGTCTGTCTTCACGACGGTTGGCAAGGGTGTGTAAGCCAAAGCGTATTTTCCACAGAAAGTTTTGACCATCAATGAGCGTTTGATACTCATCCTCAGTAAGGAAGTTGTGTTCGACCAGGGCAACCAGGGTCTGGGTGTCAAAATGACGTTTGGCAACCCAGCCGATCATCTGGATATCCCTTAAGCCTCCCGGTCCCTCTTTTATATTAGGCTCCAGGTTATAGGCGGTATCGTTGAATTTATGGTGGCGGTCTATCTGCTCTTGCCACTTCGCTTCAAAAAAATGGCGTCCTGGCCAGAGCTTGTCCGGGCCGGTACTGGTGCGCATCGCCTGGTATAGTGTTTCAGAACCCATCAGTAAGCGTGATTCCATCAGGTTCGTTGCGACGGTGATATCCTGCTCGGACTCCCGTATGCAGTCAGCGATGGTGCGTACGCTATGACCTACTTCCAGGCCCATGTCCCACAGAAACAGCAGGAACTTTTCGATGACTTCCTTGAAAGGCTCGACTTCTTCGCCACTGATGAGCAGCATGAGATCCACATCGGAGTAGGGGTGAAGCTCGCCACGACCATAACCACCCACAGCCACCAGACTGGAAGCCTGTTCAAGGTCGCCAAAATATTGTTGCCACACCCTTTGCAGTAGTTGATCAATCAGCCAGGCGCGTGAGTTCACCAGTTGTACAATGGATACATCTTCGTCAAAGCGCTTCTTTAGTTGCGCATTGGCTTTATCTAGATAACTGCGAAAAAGTGGCAGGTGCTCTTCGTTGCTTGCCAGTGCATGGTCAAATGCCTGTGCATCAAATAGTGCTTTATCTAACATAGATAGGGGGCGCCTAGATTTGCTCTCCAGCGCGCAGGGTAAGTACATCAACACCGGTTTCGGTCACCAGCAGCGTGTGCTCCCATTGTGCGGATAAGCTGCGGTCTTTGGTAACGACTGTCCATTCATCGGGCAACAGTTTTACATGACGCTTGCCGATATTGACCATGGGTTCGATAGTGAAGGTCATTCCGGGTACCAGCACATCGCCGGTGCCAGGCACACCGTAGTGCAATATTTGTGGGTCCTCGTGAAAGGCTTTGCCAATGCCATGACCACAGTACTCACGCACGATGGAGCAACTGTTGGATTCCGCATATTTCTGGATGGCATGGCCAATATCTCCCAGTTTGGCACCTGGTTTAACCATACGGATACCAATCAACAGGCTCTCATGGGCAATTTGTATGATCCGGCTCGCACGAACAGGCACCTCGCCGATGGCAAACATCATGCTGGTGTCACCGTGGTACCCATCTTTGATAACGGTGATATCAATATTCACGATATCACCATTTTTCAGTTTTCTGTCATTGGGGATGCCATGACACACTTGATGATTGACGGAGGTACAGATGGACTTGGGAAAACCCCTGTAATTGAGGGGGGCCGGGATCGCCTGTTGCTCATTGACAATGTAGTCATGGCAGATACTGTTAAGCTCATCTGTGGTGACACCGGCTTGCACATGGGGACCTATCATCTGCAGGACTTCCGCCGCCAGGCGGCCTGCGACCCGCATCTTTGCTATCTCGTCAGGCGTTTTGATTGATGCACTCATCTTATTGATTATCTTGAAAAAATTAGACTTTAGCAGAGCCGGAGGGCGGTTGACAACCGATTTGCTTGGTGGCCTGCAATAATTGTCGTAAAAGCTTAATTATGGTATAAAGTCGGGCTGAGGTGGCTTGTCTGTATAAATAAGCAACAAGCTGACTCGAAATCGGGCGTATCGCCCTTAATATAAATCCGCACATGTGCCGTCACAAACGCCGGGTGCCTGCGATAAGCAGGTCAGTGTTTGGGGCTCATGGAGGCTTAACCCAAGACAAAAAGGTAGATTAAAATGGCTAAAATGACCATGCGTCAAATGCTGGAGGCCGGTGTTCACTTCGGTCACCAGACCCGTTACTGGAACCCCAAGATGGCTCCTTTCATCTTCGGTGCGCGTAGCAAAATCCACATCATGAACCTGGAAAAGACCCTGCCGCTGTATGAGGATGCGATGAACTTCATCGGTAAGCTTGCAGCTAACAAGGGAACTATCCTGTTCGTCGGTACCAAACGGCAGGCGTCCGAGGCAGTGGCGGAGGCTGCCCGATCTTGCGCTCAGTATTACGTGAACCATCGCTGGCTCGGCGGCACGCTCACCAACTGGCGTACGATTTCGAATTCGATCCGCAGGCTAAAGTCGCTTG
>DAOWII010000067.1 GCA_030640985.1 Chromatiales bacterium | reverse complement strand
GGCCATGCGCTGCACGATATAGGTGACGGCCTGTGTTTGAATGGGGTGGACGGCCCAGAGGGCAGCGCCCGCGCAGGCAAACCAGATCAAATATTTATTGTTGGTATAGTGTTGTCGTAGCAGACACAGAATAAAAGCGAAGACCAGTAAGGTGGTCATGGCATGGATGCTTATATTGGTCCACTGAAAGGTACCGGGTTTACCGCCCCCGCGCCATCCATCCACTACAAAGGTGATGTATGGTAATGGGCGGCTGGGAAGGAGTGATTTTTGAACGGCCTCAAGTAACTCATTAAAACCAAGCTGTGTGACCATAACAGCTGGGTTTTTGGCAATGTGTGGATAGTCATCAAGATGGTAGTCGTTATTAGTCGCCTCAGTGTAAATTATGAAAACCAGGGCAATAAGTAACAGGCTTACAAGTATCCAGTGGTATGGCCATTTCTCTTGAATACTGTGGAGAATAGAGTTTGTCATACGACCAATAATTTCCTGTTAACTCGACTCAGCTTTTTGATCTCTTGCTAACAGGGCTTCGACGGCGGTCTGGGGCTTAAGCTTTTGACACAGGACTTTATGTACTTGCTCGATAATGGGCATATCAATACCTAAACTATGAGCCAGTTCGCTGATTTCCGGAGCACTGCGAACGCCCTCAACTACTTGCTCAATTCTGGCAATAGCTTGTTCTAATGATTGTCCCTGACCGAGCGCCAATCCGATGCGGCGATTACGTGACTGATTATCGGTGCAGGTTAATACAAGATCACCGAGACCAGCCAATCCCATGAAGGTTTCCTGCTGGCCGCCCAGGGCGACACCAAGGCGCATCATTTCTGCCAGTCCCCGGGTGATGAGTGCTGCACGGGTATTGGCACCAAACCCCAGACCATCGGCAATGCCTGCAGCCAGAGCAAGTACATTCTTTACTGCACCACCGATCTCGACACCGATAACATCGTCACTGGTATAGGCACGAAAAGAATTGTTATGCAGACATGCAGCAAAGTGTTTGGCGGTGTCTGCATCGTTGGATGCAACAGTAACGGCTGTCGGCAGGTGCAGGGCTACTTCCTTTGCAAAGGTCGGACCCGAGATCACAGCATGATTTCGCTTACTACCCAGTTCTTCGATGAAAATTTCATGTAGCAATTTTTTGCTACCTGGCTCCAGACCCTTGGTGGCCCAGGCCAGTTTTGCTGTATCGGTTATATGAGGAGAAATTGCTTTTAATGTGGAGCGAAAAGCATGGCTGGGTACGGCAATAAGAATGTTTTCCACCCCACTAAGTGCGCTTGTTAAATCAGCGGTGGGTGACAACCCTTCAGGAAGGCTAATGTCTGGCAAATAGCGTTGGTTGCATCGTTGCTGACTCATGCTTTCCATTTGCTCAGCATTGCGGCCCCACAGTCGGGTGGGGTGGCCATTTCTGGCTAGCAGCATCGCTAGCGCCGTTCCCCAGGAGCCGGCTCCTAATACTGCGAAAGTTGATGTATGCGTAGGTGGCATGTGCAGGCCTTGCTTAAAGCAACACGTTTAGTGGACAGGCTCTTCCTGATTATCGGTAGCTTGTTGCGCGTGCTGTTGGAACAGGGCATCGAAGTTTACCGGTGATAGCACCATTTGCGGAAAGCTACCCTTGGTAACCAGATCCGATATTACTTCTCGAGTATAAGGGAAGAGGATATTTGGGCAGAAACTACCAATCATATGATTGATTTCGGCGTCTTTGAAGCCGGCGATGGTAAAGATTCCTGCCTGCTGTACCTCAGCCAGGTAGGCTGTTTTATCGGTAACGGTTGCGGTAACAGTTACGGACAACACAACTTCGAAAATGTTATCTCCCAGTTTATTCGCCTTGGAATTGAGTTCCACATCCACTTTAGGTTCCCACTTTTCTTTGAAAACGGCGGGTGAATTGGGGGTCTCAAAGGAGAGATCCTTCACATAGATACGTTGAATAGCGAATTGCTGTTCACCTGTGGCGGTTTGTTCAGTGGAGGAATTTGTGTCTGTATCTGTCATTTGATTTCCTTAAAAATCTAATTCAATGGTTCAGCATGTTGCCATGCTTAGTCTGTCGCAATATATAGGAATATCGTTAGGCTTTCAGCAAGGAATCCAGTTTTCCGGCCCTTTCCAGGGCATGCAGTTCATCACAGCCACCAATATGTTGCTGGCCAATGAATACTTGCGGCACACTGCTTCTACCCTGACTGCGCTGGATCATTTCGGCGCGTAGCCGGGTTTCCTGATCAACTCGAAGATCGGTAAAGTGGACCTCTTTGCTTTGCAGTAAATGTTTGGCGCGGATGCAATAAGGGCAGCTCCCCGTGCTGTACATGGTTACTTTTGCCATTAGTATTAACAGGCGTTCTAGGATTTTTTCTTCTTTTTGCTATTTTTTTCCAGGGGGTAACTGGCATTTTCCCAGGCCATGATGCCGCCTTTTAGGCTGTACAAGGGTTCGAAGCCCTGTTTGCGCAGGATGCCACAAGCCTTCGCCGAGCGCTGGCCACTACGACAGACGACAAGCATCGGCCGGTCTTTGTCTTTAGTCAGTTGATCAACTTTGTCTGCCAGGGTGCTCAGTGGCATGTGCCGAGAGCCTGAGATCATCCCTTCATTGATTTCGTTGTTTTCACGGATATCCACGACTAACGCATTGTCGTGATTCATTTTTTGTACGGCCTGCATGGGCTCCAGATCCTTGAAACCACGTAAATTACTGCTAAAAGATGTACTGGCTAGCATTGCCAGAATAAGTATTAGCGCCAGGAACAATTCCCAGTGGTTAAGAAAAAACTCACCAAACTGTTGCATATAATTACCACCAAAGAAGAGGTTCAATATAAAAGAGCGTGGATTATAACCGACAGACTCCCATGGCTGATAGCCTGAGACGGGTTGATGTTAATGAAAGGGGCGAGGGAGGAAGGGGCCGCTGATAGCTGGCCCCTGACTATCAGGCCGGTTACTGGTTGCCGACGCCAGCCTTCACCAGCATTTTTTCCAGTGGGCAGAAGCGGGTAAAACCACTTTGAAACAGGTTGAATCCAACAAAGGCGGTAAACCAGAGCCAATTGCTATGGTGATAGAGGGGGCTGGACTCCAGGCCTAAAGAGAGGCTCAGAAGGATGAATAAGCCTGCGGCAATGCGAATAATGCGTTCAATTGACATAATGACTCCATGTTTTCAAGTATAGATTTATAGGAAAGGATTTACAGGTACAGGTTTAATGGGCTTGTGAGCAGAAGATATTGCGCATCAGTTCTATAAGTTGCAGGGTGCGATGGTCTTCAATTCGGTAGTACACGCGATTGGCATCTTTACGCGTCACCAGAATATTTTTATCGCGCAAAATTCCCAGATGTTGGGAAATATTGCTTTGGGAGGTTCCTGCACGCTCAACAATATCCTGGACACTCAGCTCTTTGTCACCCAGGGCACAGAGAATTTTGAGGCGTATGGGATGAGACATGGCCTTAAGTGCGCGGGCGGCGCGTTCAATGTCGTCATCTCTGGTGATGATTTCCAGGGCTTCTGCTGTACTCATCGGTGAACTCCTCATCGTAATGAGTTTATTTAACGGTTTCGAACGGTCTGGAGCTGCCTATAGGCAGCGAAACATATTACAATAAGCTTTCTCATCTAGAGTCTAGAGAAGTTTATTAGAATACTCTAATATACTAGCTCAGCTAACAGAATAGATCAAATAGTCGGCATCATTTTGATAGCCTTTTGCTTTTCAGTTGAGCGTATAGGGTGATGGGATCCAAACTTTTTACGAACTCAAATTAATCAGGTTTATATATGTCATCTAATGCAGCTCCCAGACCCCTGGCACTTATTGTTCTGGATGGCTGGGGTTATTCGGAAAATACGGACTCCAATGCCATTCTTGCCGCACGAACCCCTGTGTGGGATAAGCTCTGGAGTAAGTACCCACATACGCTTATTCGTGCGTCTGGCGCGGAAGTTGGTCTACCTGCTTCACAAATGGGAAACTCTGAGGTAGGGCATCTTAACCTGGGTGCTGGCCGGGTGGTCTATCAGGAGTTTACTCGCGTTAGTCGCGCCGTTAGGACCGGTTCCTTCTTTGCTAATCATACCCTGACGGATCCCATTGACAAGGCTGTTGAGCAGGACAAAGCAGTGCACATTATGGCTCTGCTCTCACCCGGTGGTGTACATAGTCACGAGGAGCATATTCATGCGGCTGTCGAGCTGGCAGTTCAGCGGGGTGCAAAAAAGGTCTATTTACATGCCTTCCTGGATGGTCGTGATACGCCTCCCAAGAGTGCTGCGGAGTCTATTGATGCCATGCAGGCAAAATTTGATGAATTAGGTTGTGGTCGTTTTGCCTCAATTATTGGGCGCTATTACGCCATGGATCGGGACCATCGCTGGCCCCGGATCCAGGCCGCCTATGACCTGATGACCTGTGGTGAAGCAGAATATCAGGCCGAGGATGCTATGAGTGCCTTGCAACAGGCCTATGCGCGTGATGAGAGCGATGAATTCGTAAAGGGCACTATAATTGTCCCTCCGGGTGGAGAGCGTGCCTGTATTAAAGACGGTGATGTCATGATTTTTATGAATTACCGTTCTGACCGGGCGCGGCAGATCACACGGCCCTTTATCGACCCCGATTTCGATTGCTTTGAGTTAAAGGAAAAACCCGAATTGGGCTGTTTTATCAGTTTAACGGAATACAGTTCAGATTTTGATGTGCCGGTGGCTTTTCCGCCGGACCGGCTGAACAATGTCTTTGGTGACTATATCTCCCAGCTCGGCATGCATCAGCTACGTATTGCAGAGACCGAAAAGTATGCCCATGTCACTTTCTTCTTTAATGGCGGTAGGGAAGAACCCTTCGAATGGGAGGATCGAATTCTGGTGAAGTCCCCGGATGTGGCCACCTACGACTTACAGCCGGAAATGAATGCCCCTGAGTTGACTGACAAGCTGGTAGAGGCCGTTGATAGTGGTAAATATGATGTCATTATTTGTAACTATGCCAACCCTGACATGGTGGGCCACACAGGTAATTTTGAAGCCACAGTGAAGGCTATTGAGGCACTGGATGTTTGCCTGGGCCGGGTATACGAGTCTATCAAGAAGGCGGGTGGCGAAATGCTGGTGACTGCGGATCATGGTAATGCTGAACAGATGCAGGGTGAAGGCACTGGTCAGGCCCATACTGCTCATACTACCAACCCGGTACCGTTTATTTATGTGGGTCGCCCGGCAAAACTGGCAGAAACCGGTGGTCTGGCAGACGTAACCCCGACAATGCTGACATTGATGGATTTAAAGCAGCCGTTGGAGATGAGTGGCCATTCTTTGGTGGAACTGGAGTCCTGACCCGTGACCAGGTCTGGCCGGAGGCCACCAGCCTTTGCACTGTTAATACTGGTCTTTTCGCTACTGTTCTCCACTAACGGTTATCCTGCTAAACAAAAGGCAAAGAAAGCCGAGTTATCCAAGTTACGCACTCTGATTTCCGAGCTGCGAGTTGATCTTGATAAAGTTCGGAGCAGTTACGACCAGTTGCGCACAGAGCTGGGTGTTGCCGAACGTAAAATTGGGAAACTTTCAAACTCCCTTGAAAAGCTGTCAAAAAGCTTAAAAAAGAAGCAAAAATCCCTTAAAAGCCTGAAAAAGAAGCGTGATAGCTTGCAGCAAGCCGTATCCGGGCAGCGTGGCCACTTGGCGAATCAAGTACGAGCGGCCTACGCTATGGGCAATCAGGGCCCGATTAAAATCTTGCTTAATCAGGAGGAGCCTGCCGCCGTGGGGCGTGTGATGGTGTATTACGATTATTTGAATCGGGCGCGGACAGATCAGATTACCATCCTGCTGGAATCGCTTGAGGCATTGGAGAAGGTCAAGCGCGGTATTGATACCGAGACGAAACAGTTGGAGAAATTAAGGAGTCGCCGCCTGTCTGAAAAGGATGCCCTGGAGGAAAAGTATAGGCAGCGAGGCACCCTGATAGCTAAAATTGGTGTAGAGCTTAAAAGCAAGGATCAACACCTCCAGGCGATGCTTAAGGATGAAAAAGAGCTGGCCCGGCTGCTCGGGGTTCTGGCCGAGGCGTTGGAAGATATTCCGGCTGAGTCTGGCGAAAGCCAGGCCTTTTCCAGTTTGAAGGGGAAATTAAAGTGGCCGACAAAGGGAAAGCTGCTGGAGCGGTTTGGCAGTAAACGGCGTGTGGGTAAGCTTCGCTGGCAGGGCGTTATGATTAAGGCAAAAGAGGGAGATAATGTACGTGCCGTTTCCCATGGGCGTGTTGCTTTTGCCGATTGGCTGCGGGGTTACGGTCTATTGATTATCATCGATCATGGTGATGGCTATATGAGTCTGTACGGGCATAACCAGAGCCTCTATAAGGAAACCGGTGACTGGGTCGAGGTTGGTGATGCCATTGCCATTGTCGGCGAGAGTGGCGGGCAGCAAAAAACAGCATTGTATTTCGAGATCCGCCATCGAGGGAAACCTGTTAACCCGGAGAAATGGTGCCGGAAGTATGCTGGCTAGTGCTTAAATTGGGCATATTAAAGATGGCAAAATGAAGGTATTGCAGTACTATCTGCTAAAGTGTTGTCTATAAAAAACTACATCATTGATAGCTTAAACAATATAAAAGCGCCTACGAAGCGTTATTAAATATAAATTTTTACTGGAGACTTGAATGAAACTGATTGCCCGTAATGCATTGATTCTGGGCCTGGGTCTGGTTTTAGGCGTAAGCCTGTCTATTGGTAGCAGTGTTTTTGCTGAGCGTTCGGAAAACGAGGCCGCCAGCTCATTACCGCTGGACGAGCTACGTAGTCTGAGTGAGATCTTTGGCAAGGTAAAAGCCGATTATGTGGAAGAAGTGGAAGACAAGACTCTGCTGGAGAATGCCATCAAAGGTATGTTATCCGGCCTGGATCCTCATTCCAGCTATCTGGACAAAGATGATTTCAAAGATTTGCAGATTGGCACTAGTGGTGAATTTGGTGGCCTGGGTATTCAGGTCAGCATGGAAGACGGTTTTGTAAAGGTGATTTCACCCATTTATGATAGCCCGGCACAGAAGGCTGGCGTGCAATCGGGTGATCTGATCGTCCGTCTGGATGATACGCCGGTGAAAGGTATGACGCTGGAAGAAGCTGTGAACATTATGCGTGGCAAACCGGGCACCAAGATCAGCTTGACCATTGCTCGTGAAGGCGAGACAAACCCTATTAAGGTAAAAATTACACGCGCTGTTATTAAGGTGAAAAGTGTTAAACAGCGGATATTGGAGCCCGGTTTTGCCTATGTGCGAATCACCAGTTTTCAGAAACGTACCGGCGAGCAATTACGCCAGGCAGTTAGTAAGCTGAGAAAAGAGGGTGAGGGAGAGCTTAAAGGTTTGGTTCTTGATTTACGTAATAATCCCGGTGGTGTGTTGGGTGCGGCCATTTCCGTTTCCGATGCCTTTCTGGAAAAGGGTTTGATTGTCTATACGGCAGGTCGTTCCAAGGAATCGGAGGACCGTCGTAATGCAACACCTGGTGATGTCATGAAGGGCGCACCAATAGTTGTTCTGGTTAATGGCGGCTCGGCCTCGGCCTCGGAAATTGTGGCAGGTGCCCTGCAGGATCAAAAGCGAGCAGTCATAATGGGTAGCCGCACTTTCGGAAAAGGTTCGGTACAGACGATTTTCCCCATGAGTAATGGTTCGGCAGTCAAGTTGACGACAGCTCGTTATTACACGCCATCAGGGCGATCAATCCAGGCTGAGGGTATCGATCCGGATATTGAAGTGGCCTCACTCAAGGTGGAGGCCAGGGCAAAGACTGAGGACCACAATTTGCGAGAAGCGGATCTTTCCCGCCATCTTGAAAATGGAAGTAAACAACAAAAGGATGAGAATGATGATGCAAAAGCAGAGGACGCGAGTGCAGATGAAGAAAGTAAAGAGAAAGAGCCATTAGCAGTGACAGATTATGCACTGCATGAAGCACTAACAACGCTTAAGGCCTACTCTATTTTCCAGTCCCTGGTGAAGTAGTTCGGAAAAGATAACAGTGATAAGCAATCTTTGCAGGGGACTTGGTTTCGTGATGATATTTGCGAGCACCGCTGCAGTTGCGGAGCTCACAGATGACGAGCAGGATGCCAGTATTGTTGAAGACAAAGTCTACATTAGTATTGTTATTGATGACATTGGTGACAGACTTGGTGATGGTCTTCGGGCAGTAGAGTTGCCAGCTAATGTAACGATGGCCTTTTTGCCTGGCTCACCCTACAGCCATCGCCTGGCTGAAAAGGCCCATCAACTTGGCAAGGAAGTGATGCTACATCAACCTATGGAAGCGATGCATAGCAATGCAATGGGTGACAATGGTTTAAGCCTGCATATGACGCAGGATGCATTTCGTAAGACACTTAGTCATAGTCTGGAATTGATACCCCATGTGCGTGGAGTAAGCAACCATATGGGTAGTTTACTGACCCGGCATCCGGGTCATATGAACTGGTTAATGGAAGAGATTGTAATAAAAGAGAACCTGTTTTTTGTCGATAGTCTGACCACTTCGGAAACCGTTGCTCGCCGTGTCGCAATGGAACATGATGTACCGACCATTTCACGAGATATTTTTCTGGATAATGATCGAAACCCGGAAAGAATTGCATTACAACTTAAAAAGCTTATCGATAAAGCAAAAAAGAGGGGCGGTTGGGCGTTGGGAATCGGCCACCCCTATCCAGAAACTTTGGCCATACTTGAAACAATATTACCAACACTGGAATATAGTGGAATTAAGCTGATCCCGGTTTCAGAATTAATATCTACACGAACCACACTGAGAAATAAATTATGGCACGTGTCCTTGTCCCCCTCGCTGAAGGCTGTGAAGAGCTCGAAGCAGTAACCATTATTGATCTGTTGCGTCGCGCTGGTATTGAGGTGGTTGCAGCGGGTTTGAAGCCCGGGCCTTTGAGTGCTTCACGAGGTGTAGTCTTGGTGCCAGATACTACCCTGGATGATGCACTAAAAAGTGACTATGACATGGTGGTATTACCCGGTGGTCTACCCGGAGCCGATCATCTGGATAATGATCCACGTATCCATGAGTTGATAAAAAAAATGGCGAATAGCGAGAAATTCATCAGCGCTATTTGTGCGGCACCAAAAGTATTGGCTAACGCGGGGGTTTTAAGTGGCAAAAATGCCACCAGTTATCCCGGCCATCTGGATAAAATGAATTTACCTGATGTGACTTATAAGGAAGAGGCCGTGGTACAGGATGGCAAACTCATTACATCCCGCGGGCCGGGAACGGCCATGGAGTTTAGTCTGGTTTTGATAGAGAACCTTGAGGGCAAAGCTAAACGCGATCAAGTGGAAGCGGGTTTGCAATAAATATAGTTTTTAATCAGCGTGGTGTTTCGGTACACCTGCCACCAGGTGATTTGAACAGGCTTAAAAGTTGGTTGCGTGCACTACGTTTTGCATCCTCATTATTAATTAATGAAATATAGTGCT
>DAOWII010000041.1 GCA_030640985.1 Chromatiales bacterium | reverse complement strand
TCATCTTCATCGTTACATTCTCCATCTTTTTGTTATAACTCGTTCCATGGCGATATATTTCCGGGAACACTGTTGGGAACTATCTTGTGTATCCAGAGTAAACAGACTGGAACTGTGAACCGTCGCACATATTTATGAAGAAAAAAATAGGGTCAGAGTCGATTTTTAGGCTGTGCGAAGTGCTGTAATGAAGGGTAAAGTAGTGGCTCGATAGTGACGGGTACACAACTCTTGAGTTGGGATATTTAAGGAAGGATAAGGGTGATGCTCCCCATGGGTATTCAAACGAAAACAGGACAAACATCTCAGTTCACAGCACAGCACTTGATGCCGGCTGTCCTGCTGATGCTTTTCTGCCTTGCGGTTTCTCTCGCGAGTAATGAGATGCAATCAATGTTGCGCTATGAGCGCGACGCCATCTTGCAGGGTGAAATCTGGCGTCTTCTCACCGGCCATCTGGTGCATCTGGGATGGGGCCATCTGGGGCTGAATATTGCCGGATTGCTCCTTGTGGCTCTCTGGGGAAGTAAATATCTGTCACCACTTTACTGGCTGAGCGCACTGATATTTTCAGCGCTGGGTATCGGGCTTGTATTGTTATGGCTACGGACGGATATTTTTTGGTACGTGGGTTTGTCCGGGGTGTTGCATAGCCTGCTTGTGCTGGTGATATTACGCTGGAGGCAAATGGGACATCACAATTTGGGAGCTGTAATTATTTCGTTAATAGTGTTTAAAATCGCCTGGGAACAATGGGTAGGGCCGTTACCAGGCAGTACCGGGTTTGTGGGTGGAGCCATTATTGTTGATGCCCATCTGTATGGCGCGATCAGCGGTTTGTTGTTTTTTCTGCTGATGAATTACAAGAATCGATTTATTTAATTACTTACTTAGTCTTTTTCTACGGACAAGCCCGGTGGACAGGTCCCCGGGCAGTCAAGACTCACTATT
The DNA here is from genome assembly GCA_030640985.1 of Chromatiales bacterium. Classification (GTDB taxonomy): domain Bacteria; phylum Pseudomonadota; class Gammaproteobacteria; order Thiohalomonadales; family Thiohalomonadaceae; genus DAOWII01. The sequence continues at coordinate 4,535 of DAOWII010000041.1, read as the reverse complement.
TCACCATTCTCCAGACAAAATGCCGTCAGGGTTCCACCCCACAGGCAGCCGGTATCTATGGCATGGATTCCGTTTCCAAGTCGCAGCTCGAGGGTGGACCAGTGGCCAAAGATAATTTGCATGTTGGCGCTTTTTCGTCTGGGTATTTCGAACCATGGCAGGTAGCTCGTTGGCTGCTTTCCGGGTGCTTCCTTGTGATCGAATTCAAGCCTCCCTTCGGCGGTGCAATAACGCATACGAGTGAAGGCATTGATGGCAAATCGAATACGCTCCCGGCCCTGTAGATCATCGTTCCAGATGTTGGGTTCATTGCCGTACATGCGGGCAAGAAACTGAGTGTAATCTGCACCCTGCAATACCGCTTCCACTTCTGTGGCACAGTCTTGTGCAAGCTTGAGATCCCATTGGGGTGGCAGGCCGGCATGCACCATGGTGAAACCGAGTGTGTCATCGTGATGCAACAAGGGCTGATGGCGAAGCCAGCCAATGAGTTCATCGCCATCGGAGGCATTATTTATGGCGCGGAGACTGTGGCTACGATTCAGCGAGTCACGGTTGGTGTACCAGGTGGCAATCAGGTGCAGGTCGTGGTTGCCCAGTACGGTGATGGCCTTGTCACCAAGTCCTTTAACGAAGCGTAAGGTCTCCAGTGATTTAGGACCGCGATTAACCAGATCGCCAGTAAACCAAAGGCTATCGTTACCGGGATTGAAATCCAGTTTTTCCAGCAGAGCCTGCAGTTCGTCATAACAGCCCTGAATATCACCGATGGCATAAGTTGCCATGTGTACTCCTGTTTCTTGCTAGTGAACTCATTCAGAAGCCCCTTTGCTACATTCTAACAGTAGCGGAAGAGATGCGGGCTCTACAAAGTTAATGTAATGCCTGCGGGTGGCTGAGGGCGAACAGGGGGATATCTGCGTCGAATTCCAGACCATCATCGGCAAGCATGTGATAACTGCCGTGCATGCTGCCGACAGGGGTTTCCAGTACCACGCTACTACTGTAATGGTAGTGTTCGCCGGGTTTCACCAGGGGCTGTTCCCCGATGACCCCGGCACCACGCACTTCTTGTTCCATGCCCTCGCCATTGGTAATGACCCAATGCCGGGTGAGCAGTTTGGCGGCGATGGTGCCGGTATTACGGATGGTGACATTGTAGGTAAAGACATAGTGGTTATTCTGAGGTCTCGATTGCTCTGCAATGTAGAAGCTTTCAACATCGACTTTAATTGTGTACTGATGATTCATATTATGGGCCTGATATTTCGGGAGTCTGGGCGTTTGTTAGAGGCGGCTGGCGGCCAGAGCGGCACCTAATAGCCCCACCTGCGGGTTGGTGACCACATGGACAGGCATGGACTGAGTCAGGCGGCTCATTCGACCCTTGGCGTTGAAGGCTTTGATAAAGTCTCCCTGCTGCAGGGCGGGCAGGATCTTGGTAGCGATGCCACCGGAAATATATACTCCGCCTGTGGCCAGTGCAGTCAGGGCCATGTTGCCTGCCATGGCACCATAGACCTCACAGAATAATCTCAGGCTGTGTGAGGCCAGTGAACTTTCGTCAGAAAAGGCCTGTTGCGAGATAGCCGCGGCCGGGTCTTCACTGCCAAGCAGTGCATCGGAGCGGGTATCGCCCCCACTTGATTGCGTGAGTAGAAAACGATAAATATTTTCCAGCCCCATGCCTGATAACAACCGCTCATAAGAGACATGACCGTATTGTTGTCGCAGGAATGTCAGTAAGGCATCCTGGGTATCATTTTGTGGGGCGAAGTCCAGATGCCCGCCCTCACTGGAAAAAACCTCATAGCCATCGTGAGTCGCAAATAGTTGCGCCACCCCCAGGCCGGTACCCGCGCCGATAATAACGCGGGGGCCCCCCTCTTTGGCAGCAGCCTGTTGCAGGGGCGTGAGGTCTTCATCGTAAAGCGCTTCGATACCGTAACCAATGGCCTGAAAATCATTGATTAGTTTCAATTGTCCCAGCCCAATTTCCCGGCTTAGGGAAAGGCTGTCCAGTTGCCATAGAAGATTGGTTAGTTGTGCCTGTTGGTTTTTGCCATCCGGCGTCACCGGACCGGCAATACCAAAACAGGCCTGGATGTCGGTGCGGTCGGTTCCCTCGGGTTGGTGGCTTTGCAAAAATGTCTCCACCATGGGACCTGGAGCGGGGTAGGCCTGGCTATCGAAACGTTGCTCAGCGATGACTTCTGCACGGGTTTGCCCGGCGTTAAATCGGCCTAATTGGAGCAGCGTCTTGGTTCCGCCGATATCTCCGGCGAGCACTAACATGGTTTCATTTCTCAGGCTTTTGGGACAGATAGCGGGCCGCTTCGCTATCCAGCATCCAGAGCAGTTCCCCCGTGGGTTTTACTCGCTGGACGGGAAGCATGGAGGCACCTTCAATATGGTGCCACAAATGGCGAATGATATCGGCCTTTTGGGTACCTGCCACCATCAGCATCACATATCGGGCCTGATTGATGATGGGCAGAGTGAGGCTGATACGCCAGCATTTCAGTTTATCCACGTAAACAGCGGCCACCGGGGTATCTGTTTTATTCAGAATGTCGGTGTCGGGAAACAGTGAGGCCGTATGGCCGTCGGGCCCCATGCCTAGCAGGATCAGATCAAACTCAGGTGCTCCGTTATCTGCATGTGGCAGGTGTTGTTTGAGTAGCGAGGCATAGGCGCTGGCGGCTTCTGTCGGATCCCGTTCCCCTTCCATACGGTAGACCTGTGTGGCGGGGAGGGGGACATGATCCAGCAGGTTCTCTTTTGCCATCAGGTAATTACTATCGGCATGGTCGGGGCCCACACAACGCTCGTCACCAAAGTAGATATGTACTTTTCCCCAGTCGATGGATTCGGTGAACTCATCTGTGGCGAGTAATTGATAAAGGCTTCTCGGCGAGCTCCCCCCCGCCAGAGCCAGGTGAAAGCTGCCATGGTCGTTGATAGACTCAATGGCACAGTCGCGCAGGCACACAGCAGAGGCCTGAATGAGTGCCTCATTGCTTGAAAAAATACGGGGAGGGATGGTCATGTCAGGAATCGCGATTATGTGGTAATCGTGCTAGCACCTTATCAGCATTCGTTTGTTCAATAAAAAACTGTTTGGCCTGCTGAATGGCCTCGACGACTTCTATCTCCATCTGGTTTTGTTGCTCATCCGTGAGGAAAAAGTCCATGATGGCTGCGCTACGTACATAACGGCCAGGTAACTGGTTGAGGGCAATACAGGCAATATCCTGAAGCTGATCTTCATCGAAGTCTTCATTGGGCAGCATGACCTGCATTTTCTGGATGACTCGCTGTTCGTAATAATTAGTAATGGTATCGAAATTCAAGCGATATTCTCCTGGACTAAGCCACCGAGCCCAGCATGGGGGTATCGGAAAGTTTAGTATTAATGCTTTCAGGGTAGACGCTTAAACAGGCTTTATCAACCAGGCGGAGCATCTTGTTTCAGGATTGACGAACTCGCCAGCGAGGAGTGTTGTCTGGCCTGATTATGCCATACTGCAAAAGCCAGTCGCGAGCATCCTCGGCATCCTGTTCGAACCAGGCACGGGCGGAGCCGAGGCGGTAGGTATACCCCCAGGTATCCATGTCGGCCAGCATGCGATCGCGGCCCACGCCGGGAAGGTAGTCTGCGAGCAGGATTTGCAGGTAGTTGACGCCATTTTCTTCATCATAATCACCGCCGGCATTAGTATGTAAGTTTGCACGGCGTGACTCATCCATACAGATAAAGTGGCAGCTCTCGTGTAGCGCTGAGTGTATGGGGGTGTCACGTCTAACGATAATGTCATGCCCCACCAGTCCCGCCTCGGGTTCACCAAACCAGGTGCCGGTGATGGGCGCATCGTCTGCAATCATTTTCATTCCCAGGCCGAAACGCTGCAATAATTTACGCAGGGCATTGATCTCAATGTCGCTACAAGTCAGGACGGTAGTACTCAAGGAGCTGCCTTATTGATGATTAATAATAGGCGCTATGATAGCGCAAACAGTAAAAGTACAGGTTGCTTATTTTCTCTCTCGGAAAACAATATTGACTCTCTCGCCGGGGTAGATGAGGTCCGGGTTGTCGATATTGTTTTGTTTAACCAAATCACGATACCGCCAGGGGTCATTAATATAATGTTTGGCAATATCCCATAAGGTGTCACCACGCTTCACGATATGAATAAAAGTACGGCTTTTTGCCCTGGGTTCTGGTTTTTCACTCGCTGTCTTTTCGGTTGTTGTGACAGGGGCCGCGGTGGTGAGAACCTCTGGTTCATTTACTTCGGGCAGGGCAGAAAATACATCAGCAGAGGTTTCAATTATCAGACTAATACTACCTTCTTTTCGCTCTACATATATGTCATCCACTGACACAGGCGAGGGTATTACATAAGATTCACTGGTCTGGTCACTAAATGATTCCTTGTTCTTATATGAGGGAGTGACTTCTCTTTTGTTTTTGTTGGCTGTAAACGCTTGCACTCATCCTTGTGCGTTCACTTTTAGAGCCAGTGGAATTT
>DAOWII010000199.1 GCA_030640985.1 Chromatiales bacterium | reverse complement strand
ATAGAAATATAAATCCATCCTTGTAATTTAGCTATCGAGTTTTTGTTGTAAAAATACCGCCAAATCATTGATGGTCTGATATTCGAAGAGATCTACGATATCAATTTTCCCGGGATAAACTTCATCGATTCGCTGATGCATTTCAGCGAGCATTAAAGAGCTAATACCTGCTTCAAAAAAGTTATCATCTAAAGTCAGCTTACGCTCTTCCAATGCGCTGTTACATAAATCGATAAGCTGTTGTTGCAGAGGATTGAGCTTCCCACTGTCCGTTTTAGCGCAGACTGCTTCATTGTCAAATAAAGATATTTGTTTAAGTACCTCAGCATATTCACCGTCTTCATAGGCATCACCAAGAATACGGCGCTGAAATTTACCGCTGGTAGTTTTGGGAATACGATTTACAGGGATCACCTGGTCTACTTCCAGACCCGACTGTTCGTTAAGAGTATAGGCCACTTTTTTTGCAACAGGCACAAAGTCGTGTAAATCACCGCGGAAAATAACGAAAACGACCAGCTCATCGCGTTGCCGCTGTTCGTCCCAAACGCCATACACCGCCACTTTACCCAGTTCAAAGTCAGCATGATGGATCAGAATCGATTCCAGATCATGAGGATAATAGTTTTGCCCATGGGCAAAGATGATCTCTTTACTGCGGCCGGTAATGACCAGCTCGTCGTTGACCATAAAACCGAGATCGCCGGTGTCGAGCCAGCCATCAGAGGTCATCACCGCTTTGGTCGCGGCATCATCGTAGTAGTACCCCTGGGTGACAGTGGGGCCATGAATCAAAATACTGCCGATTGTGTTTTCCTCAAATACACTGCCAGTGATATCGCCAATGCGAATCTCCATATCAGGCACAGCAAAACCGACAATGGGGAAACTTACCGCGTCATCATTGGCTTCATCTACATAGGTAACCTTGTCACCGATTTTGAGTTTATGGCGATCCACATGTACCGCACGGTAATCCTGCCCCCATCTGGGAAATGATACGGCCAGGGTTGCTTCGGCCAGACCATATACAGGAAACATAGTGGTATGTTTCAAACCATAGGGGGCCATGCGATCAAGAAATTCATCACAGAGCCTGGTGGAAATCGGCTCAGCACCATTAAGAATAACGCGCACACAGGAAAGGTCCATGCCTGGCAACTCTTTGTCAGCCATGGATTTGAGGAAATGTTTGTAGCCGAAGTTGGGGGAATTTATGACACTGGCTTTATGCTCGCTGACCTTTTTCAACCACAATAATGGTCGACGACTGAACAGGTCAGTGGACATGATGCAGTGGTGCATATAACAGACGATCATGTTGATATGAAAACCGATCAGCCCCATGTCATGGGTCAACGGCATCCAGCTCAGAGAAATATCGTCCCTGGTATAACCACCCGCAGAACCCTTGGCTAACATGTTCAATATCAAATTACGATGAGTCAGCACTACACCTTTAGGATCACTGGTGGAACCAGAAGAAAACTGAATAAAACAGACGTCATCAGGTTGTGCACTGTGTACCGTTCCTGCGGGGTTTATGTCTGTTTGGGTTTCGGCCAGAATCGCATGTTGCTTAAGACGAGCATAATCTTCCTGCAACTGGTTTGCATCGGTATATTTTTCCAGGCGCTGGAGGTTATCTTCATCGGTAAAGACGTAGGGCCGTTGCAGTTTGTTGAAAATTTTATACAGCTTGGAGCGATGTTCGTCGCTGATACCCACTGCCACTGGCACCGGAATTATACCGCCTAAAATTGCACCCCAAAATGCCTCGAGAAATTTTTCGTTATTACGCAGAAAAATAATAAGTTCATCGCCAGCCTTTAAGCCTTGCTGTTGAAAATGATGCAGCATGCACAATGCACGTTGATGCAATTGTTTGAAGGTGATGGTAGTTTCAGTATCCTTACCTTCGATATAGGTAATACTACGTTCATCACTACTTTGTTGTTGGAGTAAGTCAATCAGGGTTGTAAAACTCGACATCATATAACCTTTATCGCTTTTTCAATTTCAGTTGGATCGGTTGTTTGTTGCGCATGTTGATTTCCGGTGCAAGTTCTAATGGTGGTTGTTCAACATATTCCAGACGAAAATGACGTGCCATTAATCCGACATGCATTTGCATTTCAACAGTGGCAAAGAAGTCACCGATGCAGCGGCGTGGCCCCGCGGAAAATGGAATATAGGCTTGCTTGTGCTGTTCCTTTACTGCCTGTTCGGTAAAACGTTCCGGATCATACTGTTCAGGATCAGGCCAGAAGTCAGTATTGCGATGTAAGAAATAGGGTGAAATAAAAATATCACTGCCGGCTGGAATAAAATAGTCACCAATCATATCGTCCTCGATAGACTTGCGGGTAAACAACCACACAGGCGGATAATACCGCAGCGCTTCTTCAACCACCTGTTTAACGTAGGGCAGTTGTTCGAGATCATCAAAATCAGGCATGTCTTTATAGCTGGCGTTGTCCACTTCGGCATGTACTTTGGCCTCGACTTCGGGGTGATGTGCGATGAAATACCAAACCCAATTAAGTGTGATGGCGCTAGTCTCATGGCCCGCAACGATCATCGTCATCAGCTCATCGAGTAATTCGCGATCAGTCATTGCTTCATCGGTTTCCTTGTCCCGTGAATCCATGAACATGGCCAGGAAATCAATGCGTTCTGGTTTTTGTTCGCGGCGTCGATGGATTACATCCAACAATAAGCCGGTCAAGGCTCGAAACTTCAGCACCAATTGCATATCCCGCGACGTATCCTCGGTTAGAAACGAGAAAGGATTACCGCCCTGGTGCTCAACCATAATATCCAGGTCATCACTGAATAAGGCACGCAATACAATTTGTAATGATACCTCACTGGCTGCCTGGGTAATGTCGATGACCTCTTCGTCTTCAGCCTGTTGTTGCCATTGCTTGTATAAGTCACGATTACAGCGCTGAATTTGCTCTGACAACTTGCCAATGACCTTTCGATTGAAGGCCGGTTGCATCATTCGCCGCTGACGTCGCCAAAATGGGCCATCGCTAACAATAATGCCGTTGCCAAGTAACATCTTGACTCGGTCGAAGCCGATTCCTTTATTATAGTTTTGGTGATTTTTTAGTAAAACATGTTTGATGTAGTCAGGGTGATTGATCAAATAAGTGTCACTCTTGCGCGTCGGTGACTGAATACGACAGATGTCGCCGTACTCTGTCAATAGGCCCGAGATCCTGTCGAAGGATGCTTCGGTCATATTAATGTCAAAACGTTCCGCCGGGCCTGGTGGAATAAGTTTATTTCCCTGGGAATTTGCTGTCATGGATAACCTTGTAGTGGGCTATGTTATATGGAAAAATCAGACACATTCGAAAGTGTGCATACTATATAATATATCGCAGCCCGAGAAAACCGACGCCGTCACCAGCTAGCGTTGCTTTGACAAATTGCCATTGTTCAGAAACAGACCTTAGCCTGCCTAAGACAGCATAATGACTGCCTACGCTAGCCGGCCGCTATCCAATCACCACCGGCTGCCCCTTTGCAGCAATAGCCCCGCCCAACTACCAGCAAATTACATTAGCCATGTTGCCAGTGATACACCGGAAAATGGCTATTCACCAAATTACAATTGCTGCTTTAATATTGTGTACCGGATTTGTTAGGATAGTCTCTCATTTACTCAGTTGCTTTAAAGGAATTATAGATTCATGCGCACCCTGACCTGGAAACGCCGATTAATATATGCGCTATTACAACCGGTGGTTAAATCAATCTTGTACCTGTTCTGGTGGAGCTGCCGGGTAGAACGCATCATCGGCGATGAGCATGCCCAACAGTTGATCGACAAAGGTGATCCCATCATTCCCTGTTACTGGCATCAGATGCACATTATGGGCAGCTGGTAT
>DAOWII010000134.1 GCA_030640985.1 Chromatiales bacterium | reverse complement strand
GATCGTGGATGACGCCATTATCGTCAGTGAGAACATCTATCGACATATGGAAATGGGTAAACCGGCGCAGGAGGCTGCGTCCATCGGTGCTCGGGAGGTGTTCTGGCCGGTAATCGCTTCTACCGCGACCACCATTGCCGCTTTTTTGCCCATGTATGCCATTGGCGGCGTCATGGGAGCCTTTATTGCGGTGATTCCGGCGGTGGTGACCTTTGCTCTACTGGGCTCGCTGTGGGAGGCTTTTGGGGTTTTGCCTTCCCATGCGGCAGAGTTGCTTAAGGTGGAGCATCGCAGGGAGAGCAGTTATGACTGGGCTCATCAACTGAAACGCTATGCTAATTTTCTTCGTTGGTCGTTACTGAATCGTTATTTTGTGGCATTGGCCACCATAGGATTATTGTTGGTGATGATGGTGATCGCCACTACCCGTTTGCCTTTTCAGTTGTTTGGTCACGTTAATACCGGGCAGTTTTTTGTCAATATTGAGGCGCCGGTTACCTATAGTCTGGAAGATTCCGTGGCGCTGGCAGCACGCATGGAGCAGGCTATTATGGCCGAGATCAAGGAGGAGGAACTGGCCAGCCTGCTCACCAATGTGGGTGTGAGTTTTGTTGACTTCAATAACATCAAATTTGGCAGTAACTATATCCAGTTTATTGTCGATCTGGAAAAACAGGTGCCGCAGGGATTTATAGAGCGTTTCATTACTCCGGTAGTGACACTAAAATTTAGCTGGGAAGGCACCCGACATAGGGACTCCGGGGATATTATCAATATAGTACGCGCCAGCCTGCAGCAGTTTCCGGGGCTTGAGCGTCTCTCCATATTGCGTCCACAGGGCGGTCCCGCCGGGGCCGATATCGAGATCGGTATCAGTGGCCCTGATGTGGATAAGCTACACCAGTTAACCGGGGAGGTAAGCGCGTATCTGAAGCGCCTGCCGGGTAGTCATGATGTACGTACCAACCTGGAAGTAGGCAAACTGGAATACCAGTACACCCTCAATGAACGGGGTCGGCAACTGGGGCTGACCCAGGCCGTACTGGCTGATTCCGTGCGAGCGGGTTTCCAGGGGCTGGAGGCCTTGCATGTCACCTGGGGTGATAAACGAATCCCTGTGCGAGTTATTTATCCGGAGTCGTTGCGGGAACAATCCCAGAGTCTGGAGACATTACGTATCACACTGGCGTCCGGGCGTTCAGTTTATCTGGGGGATGTGGCCGATGTCACCGTGGGGCGCAGCCTAAGTAGTATCAACCGCCGAGATCTCCGTCGTCTGGCCACCATCACCGCTGAGGTGGACTCTGATGTGACGACTCCTCTGGCCGTCACTACCCAGGTGCAGGAGGCTTTTGCCGACTTCAGTGAGCAGTATCCCGGTTACGAGTTACTATGGTTAGGCGAGAAAAAAGAGGCCGAAGAGTCAATCAGTGATATGTTCGGTGCGCTGGTTATCTCTCTGGCGATTATCTTTTTTATTCTGGCCGCTTTGTTTAAATCATTGCTGGATCCAGTGGTGGTTATGTTTGCCATTCCCTTTGGCATTATCGGGGTGATCCTGGGACATATGCTGCATGGACATAATATGCAGTTTCTTTCGCTGATAGGTTTTCTCGCCTTGTCGGGTATCGTGGTGAATGATTCTTTAATCCTGGTGGATTTCGCCCGACGCATGCGTGCCGAAGGTATGGAGAGACTGGAGGCGATGGTGGCTGCGGGAAGAGTGCGCGCCCGACCTATTTTGTTGACCTCTATCACCACCTTTTTAGGGATTTCGCCATTGATCTTTTTTGCTACAGGTCAAACAGCTTTCCTTTCACCCATGGCCGTGAGCCTTGGCTATGGTCTGCTGTTTTCCACCGTACTTATTTTGATTGCCCTGCCCTGTTTTTATCTTATTGCCGATGATCTGCGTGAATGGTTTTATAAGCGCCTGAGGCATGCTAGGCTGGGTACATCGCGGAATTAAAGTCGTCAGTGTGAAAGGGCGCACATTAATGACTGTACAAATTTCACAAAACTTATATAGTTAATGCTTATAGCCACGAGGGGGTTTTTAGAATGAAAAGAATAGCTTTTGCGTTGTGTTTTTTAATGGGCAGTACGGCTCACGCCGCTAATGATCTGGATACCTTGCAACTTTTGGGCTCGGGCCAGTTCCGTTTGTTGTCAGAGGATTTGGGTGCTGCACTCAGTTACAAGGCGCTCGCACCTGCCGAGTCCCAGGGCTTGTTAGGTTTTGACGTGGGTGTGGAAGTGACTGCGACCAAATTTTCCAATGGCTCGGTCATGGACCTCGCCATGGGTGGGAGTGCCCCTTCCACGTTACCTATTCTTAAGGTTCACGCCCACAAGGGCCTGCCCTTTGGGATAGATGTGGGTGCAGTGATAAGTAAGGTACCCGGTTCCAATATTGATCTGATGGGCGCCGAGCTGCGTTATGCCTTGATAAAGGGTGGAACACTTACCCCCGCAGTGGCCGTACGTCTCAGCATGTCGACGTTGAGCGGTGTGGATCAACTGGATCTGGATACCCAGGGTCTGGAGCTGACCGTATCTAAAGGCTTTGCTGTACTGACCCCCTACGCGGGTGTGGGAAAGGTTAAAGTGAAAACTGAGGCTAAGGGAACGGTGGGTGGTATAATTGCTGCTCTAGACGGTTCTGCTTCTCAAGATTTCGATCTGGACAAGGTGTTTGTCGGCGTTAACCTGAATCTGGTGGCGATGAACCTGGCATTTGAAATGGACAAGACCGGAGACGCCACTACCTACGGCGCCAAGTTTGGCTGGCGCTTTTAAGTCAGTTAATAGCGAAGGCGTGGGTATCTATTGGATTGAAAGGTCATCCAGAGGATAAGTCGTTTTTAAGAAATGCAGGGTAGTTGTGCTACCCTGCATTTTTTTTGGCTAAAGTTCCACCTTGGGATGAACCCCGCTACGGGATGAACCCATTAATGACTGACAATAAACTGAATCAGTAAATCTCCTGTGCCTGAACGTCTCAATCTCCTCACTCACTGGCTGAAAAACGATCTGGGCCTGCCCGCCTTTGATATTGCCCCGGCCTCTGCCGATGCCAGTTTCCGCCGTTATTTCCGTGTCAGTTTCAACGGCGAGACACGCATCGTCATGGATGCCCCGCCAGACAAGGAGAACATTGAGCCTTTCATGCACACCTCAAAACTTTTGCATGATGCTGGCTTGAATGTACCTGAGGTCCTGGCAAGTGATATTGAGCAAGGGTTTCTGCTGCTGTCGGATCTTGGCAGTGAGCAATATCTGGCTGCCCTCAATGAGGAGAGTGTTGATCGGCTTTATGCCGATGCCCTCGATGCCCTTGCATTGATACAGTCCAGGGCTGTCTGTGATGATACTCTGCCCCCATATGATCGCAGCTTGCTATTGCAGGAGATGGAGCTATTCCGTGAATGGTATCTTGGCTGGCACCTGGGACTTGAGTTGAGCGAACAGGAACAGAATATTCTGAATGAGGCATTTAGCTTACTAGCCGAGAATGCTCTTGAGCAGCCGCAGGTGTTTGTGCACCGGGATTACCATTCTCGTAACCTGATGGTATGTGAGAACAATCCGGGAATTCTGGATTTTCAGGACGCTGTGGCCGGGCCTGTGACGTATGACCTGGTATCACTATTGCGTGATTGTTATATCACCTGGCCGAGAGAACAGGTCGAGGCATGGGCGCTAGGTTTTCATCAGCGTAGTCTGGATAATGGTGTATTAAATATTCAGGATAAAGAGCAATTTTTACGCTGGTTTGACTTGATGGGAGTGCAGCGTCATCTCAAGGCTATAGGTATCTTCGCTCGTCTTAATCATCGTGACGGCAAACCTGGTTATCTTGATGATATTCCACGAACCCTGACCTATGTTCAGGAGGTATGTCGTCGCTATCCTCGGCTATCTGCACTGGATGGGCTGATTCAGGCAAGACTTTAGGCAAAAGACTAATTATCGCGTTATTAGGGGGACTTTGAACAGTCAGGCGACAAGTTGTTCTGTCAGGGTAAGTTTGCCCTCGTCAGTTTCCATTAAGCGGCGGGTCACTGTCAGCACCTTGTTCTCATCCAGCCCCAGAGCAGTATAGATCTGGGTAGGGGGAGGGGAACTCACGCCATCACCTATACCATAGGCCTTGAGTAAATGGTCGACTAATAGCGTTAGATTGGCGTAGCAGTCATGCTCACCTCGATAATATTCATTGTGGTGCTCGCGTGCCGTAACAATAACTTCCGCAGGCATATCCCATGCCTCCATTAACCAGGCACCTATTTCGGTGTGCTCTATACCAAGCACCTGTTTTTCGATTAACCCGGGTGGAATATCGGGATTTGCCGTAACAATTTTATTCAGCAAAAAGAATTCTGATTTGATTAAGTGGCTCATTACCAGATAACCAAAGTTATGCAGCAGTGCAGTCAGGTAGGCCACGCCAGAATTCACATGGAGTGAGCGTGGTAACAGGGGGGCCAGTGATTGGGCAAGTGCAGCACTGCTGATCGCATGTCGCCAGAGATTGTTCAGGCCAAGGGGGCCTTCAGGCGGGTGATAAAACATCTTGCGCATGGAAAGGCCCAGAGCCATGTTTGTCACAACATCGAAGCCTAATACCCGGACAATGGCATCATGCACGGTATTTACTTTTCCTCGATAACCAAAAAACGGGGAGCAGGCATAACGCATTATCTGGGCAGTGAGACTGGGATCAAGGGCAATAATTTCTTCCAGCTCTGCGATAGTGGCATGGGGATCGTTTCGTATACGTAGCAAGCGATGGGACATTTCTGTCATGCTGGGTAAACGGTCAATTTTTGTGATACGTTTTTTTATTTCATCGCTATTGATGGCTTCCCAGCGGCCGTAATCTTTCCTGGCAGACAGGGGCATAACAAATTCAAAATCATTATCACTGGTGAGGGTGTCATTAGACTGAGAAAAATAACCACGTTGACTGGCGCCATGAAGGGCGAGGAAATCCTTTGCTTGCATTCGCATCAGGCATGAGTGATTGCCTGGCTCTAAATAAACCTCATCCCATGATGCCAGTTGTTCATCAACCAGGGCGGGCAGTTCATAAGCATCTGCAAACGGTGGGATGGCATTAGGATCACAGTCAGGAAACACGGTGTGGGCCAACGGCTCGGGAGCGGGTTCCATTACGTATCCCGAGAGCCGCTGAATGGCATCGAAATCAATTAGATTCTCAGCGGGTAGTATGGCGATGGTTAGATTGGCGCCATGATCCTGTAGCAGGACGGCGCGTATTACACGCGAGCTATCAATACCGAGGGATGCCGCTGCGTCAGTAACTGAGGTCTGAGGTGGTTTAATCGCCATGAGCTCATAATCCACCTCCCACTCGTCAAGATAGGTCTTGATGGTAAGGGGTAATTCCATGCTAACCTCCCTGGTTAGTACCACTACTTTTGCCATAGAATCACATAAAATGCTGAGACGAATATCACAATATTTGTATTTAATTACAGAACGCTTTCTTGATTGAGACCTCTCGCCCGGAGCCGGGTTTGCGTGATAACAATATGTTCCATAAGATGGACTTTTCCTGAGACGATGCAGCGTATTGTTATGAAAGCCATGATTCTGGCGGCAGGGCGCGGTGAGCGTATGCGGCCGCTTACTGACCACACACCCAAACCCCTGTTGCAGGTCAATGGGATTTGCCTGATTGAATATCATATTAAGGCACTGGTTAAGGCCGGCTTTTCGGAGATTTTTATCAATCACGCACATCTGGGTCAGCAGATTGAGACACGCCTGGGTGATGGTCATCGCTATGGCGCAGATATTAGTTATTCCCGCGAGGGTGAGCAGGGTCTGGAGACCGGTGGCGGGATTTTTCATGCTTTGCCGCTGTTGGGCGAACAGCCTTTTCTGGTGGTGAATGGCGATATCTTCACCGATTATGATTTTGCCCGTTTGCCTTTAGCGCCTGACGGTTTGGCCCATTTGGTGTTGGTAGATAATCCACCTCAGCATCCCGAAGGGGATTTTTCTCTGCAACGGGGTTTGGTGTTTGACCATGGCGCGGATGCATTAACTTTCAGTGGTATCGGTATTTATCAACCGGAGTTATTTGCTGCCTGTACGCCGGGCAGTTTCCCTCTGGCCCCTTTGTTGCGTAGCGCCATGGAAGCAGGAAAAGTCAGCGGAGAGCATTATCGTGGACGTTGGGTTGATGTAGGCACGGTCGAGCGCTTGCAGGCACTGGATGTCGAGCTGGTGGCGGAAAGCAAACGTTCGTAATGGCAGGTTTATTTATCGCTTCGATCCATTGCAATATGGAGTACATGATTTATGGGGCAGGAAATAGCAGGCAGTCATTTTAGCGCGACGGATTTCGAGAATTTCGATGCGCGTCTACGCAAGGAAACGGCGCAGCTGACTGACTGGTTTGAACAGGGCGCATTTTCATCTCGTCACGGCATGGGTGGTTTTGAGCTGGAATCGTGGTTAGTGGATAGCGATAATCAGCCGGCACCTCTTAATGAAACTTATCTGGCCATGCTGAATGATGCTCTGGTCAGTCCAGAGTTGTCCCGTTTTAATGTAGAACTTAATAGCACTCCCCGCTCTTTACAGGGAGATGCGTTGGCTGCGATGCAACGGGAGCTGGAGCAGAACTGGCATCATTGTCGTGAGACGGCGCAAAAACTGAATGCGGATCTGGTGATGATTGGCATTTTACCAACGGTGAAGGACCGCATGTTGACCCTGTCCAACATGTCCAATATGGAGCGTTATCGGGCACTGAATGAGCAGGTTTTTCGACTGCGTGAAGGACGCCCTATTATGCTGGATATTCAAGGCATGGAGTCTCTGCATAGTGAGCATCACGATGTCATGCTGGAATCGGCTGCCACCTCTTTCCAGATTCATATCCAGACGGCGCTGGACAAAGCGGTACGTTATTACAATGCCTCTATTATCCTGTCGGCACTTATGGTGGCTATTAGTGCCAACTCGCCGTTATTGTTTGGCAAGCGTCTCTGGCACGAGACCCGTATCCCCTTGTTTGAGCAGGCGGTTGCCAGTGGTGGCTTCGATGGCGCGGCCTTTGGACCCATTAAGCGAGTAACCTTTGGCAGTGGTTATGCGCGCCACTCATTATTTGAGTGTTTTCAGGAAAATCTGGAGCATTACCCTGTTCTGCTGCCTGCGCTGGAAGATACTCCTGAAGAGGAGCTTAATCATCTGCGATTGCATAATGGCACCATCTGGCGTTGGAATCGGCCGCTGATTGGTTTTGATGAGGACGGCACACCTCATTTACGTATCGAGCATCGTGTGGTTTCAGCAGGACCGACAGTGGTGGACAGTATCGCCAATGCGGCTTTTTACTT
>DAOWII010000180.1 GCA_030640985.1 Chromatiales bacterium | reverse complement strand
GCCAACCTGATGCAGGATAACGATGTTGAATTACGTGTCCCGGCCAGCTCAACGGCACGGATACAGGAAGTCCATTTACTGATTATTCACTGTCTGTGTGACCTCATTGATCTACAACT
Source organism: Chromatiales bacterium (assembly GCA_030640985.1). GTDB lineage: Bacteria > Pseudomonadota > Gammaproteobacteria > Thiohalomonadales > Thiohalomonadaceae > DAOWII01. The sequence continues at coordinate 11,420 of DAOWII010000180.1, read as the reverse complement.
GTTCGGCCAACAGGTTTAAGACGTCCATCATTTATTATCTTGCCGACCCTGTCAGCTAACTACGGTCCATGAAATCTAAATTCCAGCCAGCGATAATGAATTCGCCCCTCTCAAAAAAAACATTATCCAGACTAGTGGCGATTGTTGGTGCGGATCACCTGCTTACCGCAGCGGCAGATTGCTGGCCTTATGGCTACGATAATAGCCGCCAGCACTCACTACCCTCAGCGGTACTCATGCCCGCTACACAGCAACAAGTAGCTGAGCTGGTCAGACTATGTAACGAAGAAAAATTGACTATCGTTGCACGGGGGCATGGCACCGGCACTGCGGGTGCAGCAATCCCGGCGGAAGGTGGACTGGTGCTCTCACTGGAACGAATGGCGCGTATCCTGCGTGTCGATCCCGCTAATCGTCTAATGGTGGTTGAACCCGGCGTTACCAACCAGGCAGCACAAAAGGCAGCCGCTGAAGTGGGTTTTTTCTGGCCCCCCGATCCTACCAGTGCGACAGTTTGTACCATTGGCGGCAACCTGGCCTGTAATGCCGCAGGTCCTCGCGCGGTCAAATACGGAACCCCCAGGGAGAATGTACTTGGCCTGCGTGCGGTCACTGGGACCGGCGAGGAGCTGCGCACCGGTGTTTATACCACCAAGGGCGTGGTCGGTTACGATCTGACCCGTTTACTCATCGGCTCGGAAGGTACCCTGGGTATTATTACCGAGGCCACACTAAAGCTTACCCCTCTCCCTGAAGCAAAAAGAACCTTACGGGCAATCTATGCTGATATGCAATCCGCAGCCAGTGCTGTTTCACGCATCATGGCACAACCGGTAATTCCCTGTGCACTGGAGTTTATAGATGGCCGTGCCATTGAAATGATACGAGACTACTCACAGGCTGAACTTCCTCTGGAGGCGGGTTCGCTATTGATGATCGAAGTGGATGGCCCTGCGGCCTACCTGGATGATGCCTGTCAGGCAGTAATGAATGCCGCCCAGGGCGAGGGTTGCCTGGAACTCACCCAGGCCGAAACCAGTGAACAAGTGGCCAGCTTATGGCGAACTCGCAAAGCCCTGTCCCCTGCATTACGCACAGTGGCGCCGAAAAAAATCAATGAAGATGTGGTGGTGCCGGTATCGCGCATCCCTGAACTTATTGACGGGCTAGATAAACTGGGGCGACAACACCATATCACTATCGTTAATTTTGGTCATGCCGGCAATGGCAATATTCACGTCAACCTGCTGGTCAATCCGGATGACGCACAAGAGATGGCGCAGGCAGAACAGTGTCTCTCCGATCTTTTCGATCTGGTGCTACAACTGGAAGGAAGCCTGTCGGGAGAGCATGGCATCGGCCTGGTGAAACGGGAGTTCGTCAGCCGGGAACTGGATCCGGTGGCCATGCAACTGATGTATCGTATCAAGGACCAGTTTGATCCCAATGGCATCCTGAACCCTGGAAAGGGGTTGCCAATTGAACAACAAAACGAAAGTAACTAGGGATTTGTATTGAGCACCATTTAACACAAGGGCCGTTTATGCGAGCTTTGCGTTGGGATCACGTAGTAACGATTGAAGCACTTACTTAACCACGCGCAGATTTGGCCGTTTGGTTTCTGAGTCATCCGGCGATTCAGGTGGGGTTTCACTGCCATCTTCAGGGGTAAAGACCATCCCTTTACCATTTTCTTTCGCATAGATGGCCAATATGGCCATTACTGGGATATGCACCTGCATGGGCTGACCTGAAAAACGAGCGCCAAATTTAATGTATTCATTGTGTAACTGAAGATTTTGCACGGCCTGGGGGGAAACATTGAGCACGATTTTGCCATTCTCAACATGTTGTCGTGGTACCACCACATCATCCATACCCGCATCCACCAGCACATGTGGTGTCATGCCATTATCGAAGATCCATTCGTAAAGCGCACGAATGAGATAGGGACGACTGCTGGTCATAGTGTTCACTAACAAAGGTTAAACGGATAGCTATTGCCATCCGTGACAACCGTTATGCTCTTATTTCCTGCTCTTCCTCTGTCAGGCTTTCCTGAAAAGATTCACGTTTAAACATATTTTCGGAATAGGCATGAATGCCACTGGCCTGCTTTGGCAACTCCACACCAAGCTTGGGCAAGTGCCACAACAAAGGAGCCAGGGCACAGTCCACCAGCGATAACTCAGTGCTCATGAAAAATGGCATCTGCTCGAAGATAGGACTAAGCATAACCAGATTGTCGTGCAGTTCCTTGCGTGCCTTGGCAATCGCCTTGGTCGCTGACTTGCCACTACTGAGGATAGTATCCATATGCACATACAAATCCTTCTCGATACGGGATAGCATCAATCGGTTGCGTGCCCGGGAAACAGGATCAACAGGCATCAGGGGAGGATGAGGGAAGCGTTCATCCAGATACTCCGTGATAACCCTGGCGTCATAAAGAGTCAAATCACGATCCACCAGAGTGGGAACACTGCTATAGGGATTCAGATCAATCAGATCTTCAGGCAATTTCTTTGGATCTATCTTGATGATATCAATATTAATCCCTTTTTCTGCCACCACGAAACGTACCTGGTGACTGTACACATCTGCCGCACCGGAAAACAGCGTCATTACAGCTCGCTTATGGGCAACTGCCGTCATATTTCTCTCCACTGAATCATCAAACAAAAAAGGGTGGATTCGACTCCACCCTTTGTAACTTATTTACAACAAGTTCCCCCAAACAAAGGGAAAACCTGAAAAGGCGGGGTGTATTCTAGCACAGGCCCCTGCCTTTGCGATCAGTGAACGTCTCTCCAGTATTCTTTTTTCAGTAAATATACGAATACCAGCAGAATACTCAGGAAGATAAGCACATAAACACCGAGCTGCTCACGCTGAACCTGGACAGGTTCTCCCACATAGGAGAGGAAATTGACCAGATTGCGCACGGTATCATCATACTCCTCAGCAGACAGAGCTCCAGGCGTCGCTTGCTCCATACCGGTAATCTTCTTTTTCTCATTACCTGCTGCATCGGTATAGCTCTCATAGACCGGCTGCATCAAACCCTGTAATTCCCAAAGTGCATGGGGCATACCCACATCCTTGAACACGGTATTGTTTACACCGAAAGGACGCGAAGGATCCAGGTAAAAGCCTCGCAGATAGCTATAGAGCCAATCCACACCACGAGAGCGGGAAATCACAGACAAATCTGGTGGTGCAGTACCGAACCAGCGTTCTGAGTCTTTTTTCTGCATTGATACCTTAATCAGTTCACCGATCTTGTCGGTAGTGAACATCATGGTACTTTTGATTTCAGCATCGCTGAGCCCCAGATCCTCGCCCATGCGGTTATACCGCATGAACTGGATAGAATGGCAGCCAGAACAGTACTGGAAGTAGGTTCTGGCCCCATTCTGCAGGGATACCTGATCTCTGATATCAATATTGGCCTTGTCCAGGTGAATACCTCCACCGGCAGCCATGACCAGGCCAGGCAGGAAGGCGATTATGATTATGGCGATTATTTTCTTCATTTGAATGTCACCCTCTCCGGAACTGGCTTGTTTTTCTCTCGGCTGGTATACCAGGGCATCAGCAAGAAGAATGCGAAATACAGCACTGTACAAACCCGACCTATTATCTCGTACAGAGGAGTAACAGCCTGCGTACCCAGGTAGCCCAGAATAATGAACACAATGACAAATATGGTCAGTGCAATCTTGAACTCTATGCCACGATAACGAATAGACTTGACCGGGTTACGATCCAGCCATGGCAGGGCAAAGAAAATCATCGTAGCAGCACCCATGGCAACCACGCCAGGGAAGGCCGAACCACCGATACTGGGTATGGCACGTAAGACGGTATAGAAGGGAGTGAAGTACCAAACAGGTGCAATATGCTCAGGGGTCTTCAATGGGTTGGCCGGCTCAAAGTTTGGATATTCAAGGAACAGCCCGCCCATCTCTGGAGCAAAGAACAGCACCGCAGAGAGGAACATCAGGAACACCACTGCACCTACTGCATCTTTCAGGGTGTAGTAAGGGTGGAAGGGAATACCGTCAACAGGCTTACCGTTGGCATCCTTGTTCTTCTTGATTTCCACACCGTCCGGGTTGTTGGAACCCACTTCATGCAGAGCAATCAGATGAGCACCCACCAGGGCCAAAATGGCCAACGGTGCGGCAATCACATGAAAAGCGAAGAAGCGGTTCAGAGTTGCATCAGCGACTACAAAGTCACCACGTACAAACAGCGCCAGATCAGGTCCAATGAACGGAATAGTACCGAACAGGGAGATGATCACCTGTGCGCCCCAGAAGGACATCTGCCCCCAGGGCAACAGGTAACCGAAGAAGGCCTCACCCATCATTATCAGGTAAAGCAACATGCCGAAGATCCAGATAAGCTCTCGTGGTTTCTTGTAAGAACCATATAATAAAGCACGGAACATATGCAGATAGAGAACCACGAACATGGCCGAAGCCCCTGTGGAGTGCATATAGCGCACCAACCAGCCCCACTCTACATCACGCATGATGTATTCAACCGAAGCAAAGGCCAGCTCTGCATCCGGCTTGTAGTGCATGGTAAGGAAAATACCGGTCACAATCTGGATAACCAGTGCCAGCAAAGCCAGGCCACCGAAGAAATACCAGAAATTGAAATTCTTGGGTGCGTAATACTCGGTTGCATGCTCCTTCACCATCTTGCTGAGGGGGAAGCGGGCATCAACCCATCCAAGTGCTTGAGTTAATTGTTCTTTCATCAGGCCGCTCCTTGCTCGTCTTCGCCAATCAGAATACGGCTGTCGCTCAGGTATTTATGGCGGGGTACTTCGAGATTTTTAGGGGCGGGAACACCATTAAAAACCCGGCCCGCCAGGTCAAATTTGGAACCGTGACAAGGGCAGAAAAATCCCCCTTTCCACTCTATACCCAAATCTGCAGGGGCAATATCCGGCCGATAGGTAGGTGAGCATCCCAGATGAGTACAAATCCCAACCAGTATCAGGTATTCGGCTTTCAAGGAACGGGTTCCATTCTTTGCATATTCAGGTTGCTGAATAATATCTCCAGCAGGGTCTTTCAGTGTGCCATCCAGTGTGGGCAGGTCCTTCAGGTTTTGCTCAGTACGACGCACCACCCATACAGGCTTGCCTCGCCACTCAACCGTAACCATTTGTCCCAATTCCAGTTTACTGACATCGACCTCTACCGGCGCACCTGCAGCAGCTGCACGGGCACTGGGCTTCATGGTCAGGACGAAAGGGACGACGGTTGTCGCTACCCCAACGCCACCGACTACGGAAGCGGCGGCTGTCAGGAAGCGGCGTCTACCCTTATCTACGCCTTCTGTACTCATAAAATCATCTCCCCACAATTCAGGCTGAACTGTTTTAACGTTTATTATCGTTGTAACAAAAATATGCCCGGCGTACCGGGCAAACCTTTAAATACTGCAAATACTTATCAATTACGCAATTTTGTCCACTTTCAAAATCAAAAACACAAACCCTCTGAGGCCCTAGTCTCATACAAGCCTCGATTCAGGTCAAGCCTAATACCCAACTTATCATCAACAGAACCCCTGATTCTGTTTATAAAACCCCTACACCGGGTTGGGAACATCAATAAATACATGCTGCAAATCAAACTGCCTGGCCAGGTGCTCCCCCAGGGCCTGTACACCAAAACGCTCTGTTGCGTGATGACCCGCAGCAAAATAGTGAATACCCCGCTCACGGGCCAGATGTACGGTCTGTTCGGAAATCTCACCACTGATATAGGCATCCAGCCCCAGATCTGCGGCGGCTTCTATATAGCCCTGAGCAGAACCGCTACACCAACCAATGCGGCGAATGGCATGTTCACCTGCAGGAATATATTGAGGCTCCCTTCCCAGAGCCTTTGCGATTCTTTGGACCAGGGACGGACCATCCAATGTATTCCCGATGCTACCGTACATACCGATATCAGCGGGTGTAAAGCGCCCTTCCACTTCCAGCCCCAAAGCGGAGGCCAGGCCCGCATTATTCCCCAGTTCTGAATGGGCATCTAATGGCAGGTGATAGGCCAGCAGGCTTATGTCATTCTGTACCAAGGTGCGAATACGACGCCCTTTCAGCCCCCTGATACAAGGATCTTCTCCCTTCCAGAAATAACCGTGATGAACCAGCAGGGCATCCGCCCCCTGCTCCACTGCAGCATCGATAAGTGCCTGACTTGCTGTCACTCCAGTAACCAGTTTGCGAATCACATCCTTCCCTTCCACCTGCAGGCCATTGGGGCAGTAATCCTGAAAAGTGTCACTTTCCAGTAAGGTATTGGTATACTGAAGTAACTCATTTAAATGAATCATACGTTTATCCTTCCAACAAAAAATCGAAACACATTCAGGCACTATCAAGAACAGGAAATAAGGTTCGTTTATTTATATATCATGAAAATGCATAAAACACTGCCGTTTCTATTTCAATCGGTCACCATTGGTTTAGCGCTGGCCTTTCTGTTGTTGCTGTGGCGCCCTGAACTACTCACCCTGAATCAAACGGTGGTTGAGGTCAAGGAAAGTCCCGAAGCTGTTCAAAGAATCAGTCCCGGTAACGCGATACACTCCTATGCCGATGCGGTAGATGCTGCTGCTCCGGCAGTAGTCAATATCCATACACTCAAAGTTGTGGTGCAGCGCAGTAATCCACTTTTTGATGACCCCTTCTTCCGCCGTTTTTTTGGTGAAGGCTTCCTTGACCAGCCACGCAAGCGCCTGGAAACCAACCTGGGCTCAGGGGTCGTCATCAGTCCTCAGGGTTACCTGTTGACCAATAATCACGTGATAGAAGGTGCCGAGGAAATTCAGGTAGCCTTGCGCGATGGCCGTAATGCCGCCGCTGAGGTCGTCGGTGCCGATCCGGAATCGGATATCGCCGTGCTAAAAATCGACTTACCTGATTTGCCCAGTATGACTTTGAGCAACAGCGAAAAACTGCGAATAGGGGATGTGGTACTGGCCATAGGCAATCCATTTGGTGTAGGGCAAACAGTGACCATGGGTATTATCAGCGCCACAGGACGCAGCAAGCTGGGTATCAGCACCTTCGAAAACTTCATCCAGACCGACGCCGCCATTAATCCGGGGAATTCCGGGGGGGCACTAATCAATACCAATGGTGAACTGCTGGGCATTAATACTGCTATCTTCTCACGCTCCGGCGGCTCTCAAGGTATTGGCTTTGCCATCCCCATGAGTCTGGCCAAGGGTATTATGGAGCAGATTATTGAACAAGGTCATGTCAGTCGCGGCTGGCTGGGTATCGAAGTACAAAGTATGACCCAGGAACTGGCTGAATCCTTCAATATGAAGACTAATGAAGGTGCCCTGGTAGCAGGTATAGTGCGTGAAGGTCCTGCAGATTTGGCCGGCATACAACCCGGTGACATCCTGATCAAAATCGATGGGAAAAAAGTCAGCGACCTACGTGAAACCCTTAATGCTATTACCCAGACTAACCCGGGGAACAAACTAGGCATCAACTTGATCCGTAATGGCAAGGAAATCGAACTAAAAGCGACTGTCGCTGAACGCCCCGTACAGCCATAATAAGCAACCCTGGAAGACAGCATGTGCAACCATTAAATATACAGGAACCTTCCGTCAATAACCCGAATAAGAAACTCGTTCCATTCGCTCTGGGTTTTCGCCCCTTTTTTTTACTAGCAGGGATTGCTGCGGTTGCCTTAATGACGCAATGGCTTTTTGTCTACTCAGGAATTTCAAATGCAGGCAACTACTATTCCAGCATTGGCTGGCATGGCCATGAAATGGTTTTTGCCTATGCCGCAGCGGTGGTTGCTGGTTTTCTATTAACTGCCGCACGCAACTGGACCGGCATCCAAACTATTACTGGTGCACCTCTGGCGCTGCTGGCAGCAATTTGGCTAGCGGGCAGGTTACTCCCACTATTTGCCGATACTGTGCCGCACCTTATTATTGCCATCGTAGACTGCAGTTTTCTTCTCGGACTGACCATCGCACTTGCCTTTCCTTTAATCCGTAGCAAGCAAGTTAATAACATCGCTTTTTTACCACTACTGCTGGTAATGTTTGCGGGTAATGTTCTGGTGCATTTGCAGCTACTGGGAATAATGGAAACCAGCACACAAGCCGGTGAAAACATGGGTATTTACATGGTGGTTCTGGTGATGGTGATAATGGGCGGAAGAGTAATCCCGTTCTTTACCGAGCGTGGCCTTGACTCAGGCATTAACTCCAAACACTGGCAATGGATAGAACGCCTGGCACCTCTGACTATTATCCTGTATTTGCTGACTCAACTGTTCATCTCCAATACCCTGCTACTGGCGCTGATGGCAACAGTCACCGCTGTGGTTCACGGGGTTCGCCTGGCAGGCTGGTATCAGCATGGTATTTGGCGCGTGCCACTATTGTGGGTATTACACCTCGGTTACGGCTGGCTCGTTATCAGCTTCATTCTGGAACTATTGTCAGCACTGGGATTAGTGGACAACATGTTGGCACTACACGCCCTTACTGCCGGAGGCATCGGCGTGCTGACTCTGGGAATGATGGCGCGCGTGGCTCTTGGACACAGTGGCCGCCCCCTTGTCGCCAGCAAAGCCATGGCCTGGGCATTTGCCCTGCTTAACCTGGGTGTTGTAGTACGGATATTATTACCCGCCCTGTTTCCAGCATGGCACTCATGGTTGATTCTTGTTTCAGGTAGTTTATGGATTATTTCTTTTTCCATCTTCTCCTTCATCTACACACCTATCCTGATAAAACCCAGGGCTGACGGCCAACCCGGATAAAAAAAGCCCCGCCGAAATCAGCGGGGCTTTTTTATGTTTGCTTGTTGTTTTTGCAATTACATAAACAATTTTTCCAGGCGCTCCAGGTCATTATAAATACGCCATTCACCACCACCTAAGACCACGCGCTCTTTCCACTTGGCCAATCTATCCATATATTCCCTGGGATCAAAGTTATCGCTTTTAAGCTTGGTCACATTCAGCGCGATGACTTCAACGCCCTCCAGGTTCAACGGAATTTCATCGCGCACATAACCTTTGCCCAGTTCTTCTTTCATATCAGAGAAGATGAGAATGGTTTTTTTGCCCGGCTCTTTTTCATTGAGGTATTCAATGGCCTGCAGGATACCGCCGGTGATATCGGTAAAGCGGCTAGACTTCACCTCGCTCACTTTTTTGTCAATGGTGGCTTTAAAATCCCGCTTCTGCTGATTGGCCATACTGGGGCGGTCATCAAAGGTGGCCTTTTTCCAGATGTCTTTTTCACTGAAACTGCCGGTATCGATACTGGCAACGGCAAAGGCATCTCCCGGATTCAGTTTGGCCAGGGTGTAGTCAATGATGTGCTGTGCCTTTTTTAACTCTTTGGTATAGGTGCCCGAAGTATCCAGCAACATGTAGACCCCATGTTTGTGCTCATTGGGGTCGGAAGCACAGCCTAACAAAGTCAGGCTGACGATAAACAGAAAAATAATATTTGTCTTTTTCATTTTGATAATCCCCTTTTAACTAAAGCTTCCGGAAGGCGCAGCTTCCGACTTTGATTTTATTTTCACATTGGATTTCCCATCACGCCCTTTTATTTGCGTTTCTATCCACACAGGTGCGAAGATCAGCAAATCGTATACATTGACAAGCCCACTACCCAGATGGCGGAATAGATTACCTGTGATTCTTAACAGGGCTGCCAGCGTACGCAAGGTCGCCACTGCGACAATGCCCAACACCGTACGTGAGGCGTGGACAAAGGATTCCAGAGGGATCGCCACAAAGGTCAGGGCAAAGGGCAGGATAAAGCCCATCCCCATTTGTGAGGCGGTTGTGATCCAGGTGCTGGTACGCATTTCCTCCATCTGTGCATTCCCTACCAGTTCCCCCAACAGGGCGGCATCCTGTGCGGACAGAATCTCACGCATAAAGGCCAGGCCGGACTCAATACTGGCCAGCAATAACAGCATGGTAAAGCTGGCCCAGATCATACGCACGCGCAATTTGTCATCCAGCGCGGCAATCACCGGAAACAGGCGAGTGATACGCAGTGACTCCATCAGAAACAGACCCATGGCGATTTCGACCAGAATAATGACCATCGCCGCGATGGTGGAGACCTTGTAGCCCATAATGTAGTCGCTACCACCGACCATCTCTGCCATGGGGCGCGCAATGAGATTAAAGTTGATCATCGCACCGCCAACAGCAATGGCCAGCACGAAACCTGCGATAAAAAACTGCGTCAACGACGATGATGACAACATACGTTTGGCGCGGTCGGTGGCATTAAGAATCTGGTGATATTCATCCATGTGCCGGTCGATAGTTTTGGCGCGGTCGAGCAAACTACTGACATTCTTGTCGACCTCACCTAGCACCTGGGTCATTTTCCGCCAATAGGGCAACATTTTTTTCAGCACAGCATGACGCTTGGCCGAGGTGGCACGGTACTCATTCAAGGCAGAATGTTGTGCTTTTTCCAGCGAGCCATGAATATTCTTCAATACATTGGCCACCATAGGGTCGCCCTCGGAAGGGATGCGAGCCACCGCATCCACGGCCTTCACCCAACCGGGGGGCGTCGGCGGCACCACGCTGCTCTGTTGATAGTCCTCATCCACCTTGGTGGCCACCTCGTCAAGACGCCGGTGCATGGAGGGGTATTCCGCCAATTCACGGCGCACCGTGGAATCAATGCGGTCAAACTCTCGTTCAATGATGCGCTCAGCAGCCTCACGACCCGCAGCCAGCAACACCTCTTCGTTGCGCCGCACCAGAACCTTTTCACCCTTCATTACCGACCGGGCGGCCAGCCGCATGGCATTATGCAGGGTGCGGGTCAGCGCCAGAATGGCGCGGTGGGCGGGTTCACGGGCTGCGTATAAGACCGCCACCAGTATCACCAGCCAGACCACCATAGACATGGCCACATTATCAGGCCAGATAATTAAAGCACTTGGAATTGACATTACATTCTCCCGATTGCTTATTTATTGTTATAACGACTATTTAAGTTTGAGCACTGATCAAGCTACCCATTCTTGCATTTCGTGGCGAGTTGTCTGCAAATAAAGACTTATCGACAAACTTCAGTCTAATAGCTGCTGGGAAATTAGCTACAATCTCCCCTTTAAACTGTGGTAGCGGTCACACCTACAGGGTGAAATAAGGGAGACAGGTCGCAAAACCCCATCAGCGACTTTCCCGGTATGGCTTTCCTGGCATAGATAGGACTCCGATATAACATAGGCTGATAAGAGTATTGTTCTTTATTATTTCCTATTCTGATTGAACGGCATTAAAATCCCCTTCCAGATATCCATACCGCCTAAATCGGCCACTCTCGATGGCAATAGAGGAAACAGATGTACCACTACG
>DAOWII010000072.1 GCA_030640985.1 Chromatiales bacterium | reverse complement strand
CGGCCATATATCTGTGGTATTGAAATTATCGATGAGCCTGTTGGGGCTAGGTTTGATCCTTGGTGCCTTGATTCAGGCGGATAATCTGATGGTGACTGCTCATTACCACGGCACCAATGCCGCAGTCACTCTGGGCTTCATGGGGCTGATATATCATTTATTGCCCCGCCTTGGGTTCAGGGACCCGACTATTTGGCGAATGGTTAGATGGCAGCCCTATATCTATGCCTCTGGCATGGGCCTTTATATTTTTGGAATGGCCTGGTCTGGCTGGCTTGAGTTGCCACGAAAGACGTCAGGCATGGCTCAGGGCGTGGATACTACGGCTGAACAAGTGGCAATGTCACTGATGGGACTGGGCGGTCTGGTTGCTGTCGTTGGCAGTGCAATATTTGTAATCTACTGTCTTCGATCTCTGTGGCCCCAACATGAGCCAGCCTGTCTCTCTGACGGAGAGAAAACATCTTAGGTAATCAGGTAGATTGGCATTCTGGGGTATGGATTGATAATATGTGGGATTAAGTTTTGGATGTCGTGTGTTGTGTCACAGGCTTTAGCCGTGAAACGGGATCGGGATATGGGCAGAGGAGAGTTACGATGTTAAAAAAGATGGTTAATCGGTTTTTGAAAGGAGCGCTCCTTGTGCTGGCCATTGCGGTGAGCGCACCAGTCCTGGCGGGTGATATTTTTAATGGGCGTACTCTGTACAATGATAATTGTAAAGGCTGCCACGGTGTATCAGGTAAAGGGGACGATTTCGGCGTTCCGGCCTTCTCAGAAGGTTCTCTCCCGACGGCTATGGACACAGATATTGTGCCCATTATCGAAAATGGGCAGGGAATTATGCCGGCATTTATGGGCTTGCTGACAGATCAGGAAATATTGGATGTGATTAGCTATATCCGGACAATGGATGAATGAAAATGTATAAAATATTTTTGGTCGCTATATTTGCGACCGTATTGACCGCCTGTTCGGATGACTCGAAGCCTGTTGTAAGTAATGTACAGAAGGTTCTGGACACCTTTAATGTAGGTGGCGTGTATGTACGTTCTCTCGCCGTTGAATCAAAAGCGAATACCATATGGGTAGGAACCTCAGCTGGCGTAATGGAGATTGACCTGGCTACCCATGAACCACGCAACACGTTTACCCGTGATCATGGTCTGGCCAATGAGTATGTTTTTGGTATTTTTGTTGATAGTCAGGGTTACAAGTGGTTTGGCACCAATGGTGGTGGCATGTCTCGCTATAAAGATGGTGAGTGGAAAACGTATTTCCCCCTTCATGGCTTGGCAGATTACTGGATTTACACTTTTGCAGAAGAGCCTGAGGGTGTGCTTTGGGTGGGAACCTGGGCTGGCGCCAACCGCATGGACGTGAATGAAGAAAAATTCACCACCTATTTCGATGAGTTGATCAATGAGTGGGTATATGGCCTTGGGGTCGATTCTAAAAACCGGATATGGTTCGGCACCGAGGGTGGTGTTTCCATGTTTGATGGAAAGGGTTGGCAGGAGTGGAGTCATAAGGATGGTATGGGAGCGGAAAATAAAGATGCTTTACCCGCCAGTACCAATACGGGTTTAGGTACTCGAACCCGTCATGATCTTTCAGTTCTGGCGAGTGGAAAGGAAACATATAACCCTAATTATGTATTCACCATCCATGTCAGTCCCGATGATAATGTCTGGGCCGGTACCTGGGGGGGGGGCGCTGCCCGCTTTGACGGCAAGGACTGGAAAAATTATACAATGGCGGATGGATTGGCAGGCAACATCGTATACAAAGTTATACAGGATGCAGAGGGTGTTTATTGGTTTGGTACCAATGGCGGCCTGAGCCGTTTTGATGGGAAAAACTGGACCAGTTACACCGTCGAGGATGGTCTTTTTGCCAAAGATGTCTACGATATCGCTGTCGCTCCGAATGGTGATATTTGGGTGGGCACCTTGGGTGGCGTGGCCAGGCTTGGGTATTGATTCAATAATTTTTTAGAGCAATTAGTTTTGGGAGTAATGCGGTGAACCTTAGTTATAAAGGCATAGCAGTTTTAATCGTGGCGGTGGTTGCTTTGGTGGCCGGCGTATATATTTTTGGACTTAAGAAAGGTGAATCGTCGCTTCAGACAACGGCGCCGAGCACTGGAGTGATACCGGCTGAACACCCGGCGATGCCGGATGGCAGTAAGGGCTTTACTCATTTTAGAGTAGGCAACCGCAATGTTAAAAGCATTCTGGCTGATGGTCCTGTGATGTGGTTTGGGACATCCGGTGGTATTGTTCGATATGACACCAATAACAGTGAGCACACACAATACAGTAATAAAACCGGGCTGCTTTCCAACGGGGTTTTCTATGTAGGGAAACTGGGTGAGAAAATAGCCGTCGGCACTTATGGTGGTGGTCTATCCCTGTTTGATGATAAAGCCAAAGAGTGGGAAAATTATAATGTGCCACAGGGTCTGGCGGATGCTTTCGTTTATGAGACTTTAGAGGCTGCAAATGGAGACGTCTGGATTGCAACCTGGTCCGGCGCCAACCGTATTCGTGGCGGTGATCTTGGTGACAGCAGCAAGTGGGATACTTTTACTGTTGAAAATACTGATGGTGGATTGCCTAATGACTGGGTGTATGGTCTTGCCGAAGATAAAAATGGTGTTATTTGGCTGGGGACAGAAGGTGGCCTGGCCCGTTTCGAAGCTGGCAAGTGGGAAAATTGGGCCCATGATGATGGTCTGGGCGCGCCCTATGAGTTGGTGAAAGCTGATATCAGATTTGATAATGATCCCGGCGGTGCTTCATCACATCATGCTCGCCAGAAGGTGGAGCAGGGCCTGGAGAATGTGAATATTGCCTATAACCCAAACTACATCATTTCAATGGAAGTTGATAAGAATGGGGTTGTTTGGTGTGGTACCTGGGGTGGTGGTTTAGCTCGTTTTGATGGTAAAACATGGACCAACTTCACTATGAAGGACGGTTTACCATCAAATCATATCTTTATGATAAGGGAAGATATCAAGGGTCAGCTATGGGCGGGCACCAGTGATGGGCTGGTTGAGATTGTTGATAACGGCAAGACATTTAAGGTTACAACCACCAGTGACGGCCTGTTCTCCGATAATGTATTTTCCATGGCTGATGCTGAAAATGGTGATGTTTGGGTGGGTAGCTTCGGTGGTGTTGCTCGCCTGCTAGCTTCGCAATAAGTTATTCTTGAAAATTGTTCCCACCATTAATGAGTCTTGTTACTCGATGATGGTGGGAGTTTTCTAATCATCCTGAGTAAGTGTTTCCAAAAGGAACTCAGTAGAAACGTGCGCCCTTTTCTGGGTGAGCAGTACCGCCGGGCGAGTTGCCTTTTTAATATGTATCAGCGGGTTCTTTAGTCAGCCCAAACCATTCGTCCAGTTTAGCCCTCACCTGCTGCAGGCCAGTACCTGTCATTGCAGAGAATAACTGGGCCGTGACAGGGTTAGAGAACTCCTTGTGAAGTTCACCCTCCAGTGTATGTAGTGCTGCCATGGCGGGACCACGTTTGAGCTTGTCCGCTTTGGTTAGCAAAACATGAACGGGTAAATTTCGCTGCTCACACAGTTCAAGCATGATTAGGTCGTATTCCCGTAGAAGTCGGCGAATATCGACCATGATTACGACACCCTGCAGCGCGTCTCGCGTCAGCAGATATTGGCCTAGCACATGTTGCCAGTGTTGCTTTACTTTAATAGGAACCTTGGCATATCCATAACCTGGGAGATCCACCAGGTGGCGTTCAGAATCAATTTGGAAGAAATTGATTTGCTGGGTCCGACCGGGGGTTTTGCTGGTACGGGCAAGGCGCTTGTTTCCGGAGATGGCATTTAATGCACTGGATTTACCTGCATTGGAGCGCCCGGCAAAGGCGATTTCAATACCGATATCCAGCGGTAACTGGTTCAACTGATGTACCCCTAGAAGGAAGTCAGCTTTATTGTAATGATTGTCATTTGCACTCTTATTCATGTCGTCCTGCCGGAGATCGCAGCATTTTGGCTAAAGATGAAAGATAAATGGAATTTAGCTGTATCTAGCAGTTGATCCTTTAGCCATTGATAGCTATATTTAGTGGGCTCAAATCTTGAGGTTCACATACATGTGATCATATTAGCATGTGCATGGTATGTGGAGAGGATATAACTTAAGTAAACAACTACTTACTATTGAGGATTTAAGAAATGAAAAAAGTATTATTGGCAACGGCTGTAGTAGCCACAATGATGATTTCTGGCCAGGCAGCTGCTGATGGCAAGGGCACTTACGACAAGGTTTGCTTCATGTGTCACGGTAACGGCATCGCTGGAGCTCCTAAGGTTGGTGACAAGGCTGCCTGGGCTGCTCGTATTGCCAAGGGTAATGATGCCCTGCACACCAGTGCTATCAAAGGTTTTAAAGGTAGTACCGGAATGATGCCTGCCAAGGGTGGTCGTGCTGATCTGAGCGATGCAGACGTGAAAGCGGCTGTAGACTACATGGTTGGTATGTCTAAATAAGGTCCTGACCGATGAAGAACGTAATGTTAGTGTTGTTATTTATAGGCACATGGATTGCGTGTGGAACATCCGTAGCAGCGGAAGCTGCTGCGGATGGTTCTTCTGTGGTGATGGAAGGTGATGCGACATCTCCTGATATAATCATGGCGAAGCAGGAAGCAGCAGAGGCGAAAGCAGCGGCCAGACTTGAGGCTGTAGAAGCCTGTGTGGTTTGTCATGGCGTGGACGGCAATAGTGCTGCGAACGTGGAATATCCGAAACTAGCCGCGCAGCATATTGCTGTATTGAAAAAGCAACTTATTGATTTCACAAATGGGCGGCGCGTAGACCCTGCGGGAGAGTGTCTGGCAAAGACATTGAACGCTCGTGATGACAGGGATAAGATACAGAATATCGCCGAATATTTTGCAATGCAGGAAAGAACTGCAGAAACAAATAAATTTGATAGTAAGCTGATTAAAAAAGGGAAAGATCTCTACCAGAAGGACGGTACAGGGTCTTGCAGGGCCTGTCATGGGGATAGAGCACAAGGTAACTATGGTTTCATGATAACGATTCCTTACCTAAGGGCGCAGCATAAGGAGCATATGGTAAACCAGATAAAGGCATTTCGTGATGGCCGACGCAGCAATGACTGGGAGAACATGATGTCAATGGCTGTGGCGGATATGGCAGACGATGAGATTGAAGCTGTTGCAGCATATCTGGCCAGCCTGGAACCAAATTTAGGTCTGGGTGCGAATGCTGCCAAGCCGGAGTCTATCAAGTCTAGATAGCATT
>DAOWII010000081.1 GCA_030640985.1 Chromatiales bacterium | reverse complement strand
AGAGAAGTAGATGCTATTCCAGACATTGCCTGTGGCGGTAGCCCAGTCAAGGTTTTCAATGGTTATAGTAACCGGATGGTATGCTCCTCGTCTGGTGCGTTGTCCAGTCTCTAATTCGGTGATAGTGAGATCAGCCTGTTGCCCCGGAATCGGATATTCGATGGTTGCAACATCGGTTGTAGAAGCAGATCTGTAAAACTCATCCCTCACCGTCAGCCTTACATTATAGGAACCAGGGTTAGCATAGGTGTGAGTTACATCTCGACTGATAGAACAGTGTTCTGGTGTGCCATCACCAAAGTTGTAGCAATACCAGTTTACATAACCATTCGGACTGCTTGATCCTGCAGCAGAGAAGGCAATCGCCTCACCTGGTGCAGCGGTCCATGGGCCATTGAGAACGGCGGTTGGATCTTTAAGTTTGCCGGCCTGTGCTTCGGTAAGCAAAAAGAAACATGCAAATAATGCCATTAAAAGCGCTGTAATAGATTTTAATTTAAACATTTGAATCCCTCTTAAATTATTTATGTATTTTCCTTATCTAGTATCCTACTGTACTTAGTGAAACCCCCATCTGAGTACGCTTATGACTTATACGGCATTGGTTCACAGCGGGTCAATATTTAATCCCTCTGGCCTCTTTTATACTCGTTAGTTTAACAGTGAGAGTTTTTATTCTGACCCCAAATATCATCCTTAGTTGGGTTACCAGGCAATGCCAGCCTAACTATCTGGTTTATTGAAAATTATTGCATGTGTGTTTTATTAACTAAACGTCATGCGACGATTAAGCCGGAACCGGGTTTTTTGTATAAGACGGACTATATATAAGGGACGGAGGGATTAAAAACTGAACAGATGGATGGGTTGGTCAAAATTTAATCCCTCCATCCCCTTTAAATAGCATGTACGAAGGACTTATAATCAGGATCAAATGAATATTATCTCAGCACTTAAACCTGATGACCTCTATACCCACTGTGATGTGAAGGCGTTTGACTTCAAAACCACTGATGAGCTGAAGGATCTCAGTGATTTGATTGGTCAGTCACGAGCACAAGAAGCCGTTCACTTCGGTCTGGCTATTCAGCGTGAGGGTTATAACCTGTATGTAATGGGTCCTTCAGGTATTGGTAAACACAGCATGGTGCAGGATTACCTGAAACAAAAGGCCGCCGATCAGGCGATGCCACCGGACTGGTGTTACGTCAATAATTTCAAACAGGCAGACAAGCCCATCGCATTCCAACTCCCGTCTGGCCTTGGGGCACGACTGAGCCAGGATATGAAACATCTTATAGAAGAGCTCAGTATCGCTCTGCCAAGCGCATTTGAAAGTGAAGAATTCAGGAGTTTGTCCCAGGCTATCCAGGATGAGTTCAAGCAGCAGCAAGACCAGGCCATCAATGAACTTACAGAAAGCGCACTGAAACTCAGGATCAAGCTGTTTCGCACGCCTTCCGGTTTCGCCTTTGCACCGATGGGTGAGGATGACGAGGTCATAGACCCAGAGGTCTTCAACAAATTACCCAAGAAAGAACAGCAGCGCCTGGAAGAAATAGTCTCAAAGCTACAAGACAAACTACAAGTGATCATCCAGAAAATCCCCCTGTGGAGTAAGGAAAGTAATGAGCAACAAAAGACACTCAATCGCCAACTTACAAAATCCGCAATTAATCATCTCATCGAAGACCTGAAAAAATCTTACCAGGATTCCCCCCATGTCCAGACATACCTGGATAGTGTAGAAAGAGACATTATCGAAAATGTAGAAAATTTCATATCGGGGGAAGAAGCTAGAGAAAGTATTTTGGCTACCTCTCCAACCTCGGTAACGGAACTACACCGTTACAAGGTCAATGTGCTGGTGGATAACAGCCAGGCCAAGGGTGCACCTGTTATTTACCTGGATCATCCCAGTTATCAGAACCTGGTTGGACGGGCAGAGCATACTGCAAGACTGGGAACGCTATACACCGACTTCACCCAGCTTAAGGCTGGCGCCCTGCATCGGGCAAACGGTGGCTATTTGATGGTCGATGTCCGAAAGTTACTGATGCAACCATATGCCTGGGAGGGTCTGAAGCGCGCCCTGTACGGCAAAGATATTCGTATTGAATCTCTGGAAAATATGCTGGGCCTGATGAGTACAACCTCACTAGAGCCCGAGCCGATGCCCCTTGATATCAAGTTGGTACTGATGGGTGATCGTCTGCTCTACTACCTGCTGGAAGAGTACGATCCAGACTTCGCCGAGCTATTTAAGGTCATGGCTGACTTTGAAGACCGGATGGAGCGTAACTCGGAAAACAATCTCCTCTATGCCCAACTTATAGCTACTTTGGCACGCAAGGAGCAATTACGCCCCTTTGACCGTAAAGCCGTCGCCCGGCTGATCGAATATGGTTCTCGCCTGATTGAGGATTCTGAAAAGCTTTCCACCCATATGCGAAGTATCGCCGATCTGTTGCGTGAGGCCGATTATTGGGCCGGAGAAAATGGACACAAGCATGTGTGCACCGATGATGTCCAACAGGCCATCGATCAACAACTCCAGCGGGCTTCTCGCGCCAGAGAGCATATCCATGAAGAGATTCAACGGGGCACCATCCTGATCGATAGCGATGGTGCGAAAGTCGGTCAGATAAACGGCCTTTCCATCCTGAGTCTGGGCAATTACGCATTTGGACAGCCCTCACGCATTACCGCGACCACCCATATTGGCGAAGATCAGGTTGTCGATATTGAACGTGAGGTTGAACTCGGTGGCGAGATCCATAGTAAGGGCGTCATGATACTGAGTGCCTTCCTCGCTTCGCGCTATGCCAGCAAACAACCCCTGTCGCTGTCTGCCAGCCTGGTTTTCGAGCAGTCTTATGGCATGGTTGAAGGAGATAGTGCTTCTCTGGCGGAACTATGCGCCTTGCTCTCCTCTCTGGCCGATCTGCCGATCAAACAGT
>DAOWII010000111.1 GCA_030640985.1 Chromatiales bacterium | reverse complement strand
ATGTTTGTACTACTAATGAGTGGCCTGATCCTGTATCAGACATCTGAGCTTATCCACGGTGGAGAAACCAACTATATTCTGGCCACGGTGACCCTGTATGTGAGCATCTACAACCTGTTCACCAGCTTGTTGCACCTACTGGGGGCATTCAGCGGAGACGACTAAGATTTAACCGTGCTTTCTGCGCAATAAAAAAGCCCCTTTACGGGGCTTTTTTATTGCGCAGAGTATGATGAGAAGGACCGTTTTCGACCCTTTAATTGATATTTAATTACCGCATTATTATGTTCCCTGAGTGTGGCAGAAAAGTGGTGACTGCCATCCCCTCGGGAAACAAAGTAGAGGGTATCACCGGGAGCAGGATGAAGCGCCGCGTCAATGGCCGCAGCACCGGGCATGGCAATGGGTGTCGGTGGCAGACCTTTATGGCGATAGGTATTGTAGAGGTTATCCTGCTGCTGTAGATGCACCCGGCGCAGGTTACCGTCAAAATCCAAGCCCAGGCCATAGATTACAGTGGGATCGGTTTGCAGGCGTATGCCTTGCTGTAAGCGGCGGACAAACACTCCACTGATCGCAGGCCGCTCATCTGCCTGACCGGTCTCTTTCTCGATAATGGAAGCGAGTATCAAGGCCTCATCGGCTGACTTGAGAGGCAGGTTCTCATCACGCTTCTCCCAAGCCTGTGCAAGAGACTCATCCATGGCACGATGAGCCCGTTGTAGAAAGGCAATATCACTCAGTCCGCGCGGGAAGTGATAGGTATCAGGAAGGAAACGTCCCTCGGGGTGCTGGCCCTCAAACCCCAAACGCCTCATGATAGTTTTGTTATCCAGTCCTTTGAGCTTGTGTTTAAGATAGGGACTGCTATTAACTACAACCATTAGTTCATGGAAATCCCAACCCTCAACAATGGTCAGGGCGTAATTCACCACATCACCCACAACCAGTTTATCCAGCAGACTAACAGGTGTCGCCCCCGGCTCCAGATGATATTCCCCCGCCTGTATGCGATGGGCCACATTTTTTACTCTCGCCATCAACAGGAAATAACGGGGATTTTGCATAACCCCTTGCTTGAACAGCCCGTTGGCAACAGCGGCCAGAGATTTGCCAGGCTCAATGACAATATCCACCCCTTCCCCCACCGCCAGTGGTGTAGAGGCAAACTGCTGATAATTAAATAAAAACCAGCCCAGCACCAGGCTGATGACAAGAATAAAGGCACCGACTATTTTGAACAGTCGCTCTTTAATAAAAAATGCTTTATTCAACAGACATTTTCCTTTCGTAATAACTTAAGCAATGCCGATGTTACGGAGCCAGGTGTGTACTGCTGTTGCCCCCATTGGCACACAGGCCAAAGACCGATGAGACTGTTGCTCAAAAAGACTTCATCTGCCATTTTTAAATCATCCACATAGAGGTCTGTAATATGCACAGCTATGCCCTGTTTTTCGGCCTCATCAATCAGCCACTGCCGCATCACGCCAGCAACCCCGCAACGGGAGATATCCGGGGTATACAGCGAGTTATTCTTAACCAGAAAGAGATTACTCATGGTACCTTCAATAAGGTGCCCATCCATATCGAGCATCAACCCCTCGGCGATCTCCGGCTCCTGCCATTCACTACGCGCAAGAACATGCTCCAGGCGGTTCAAGTGCTTGATTCCAGCCAATTGTGGGTTAATGGCCAAAGGTATAGTACACAGGCGGATTTTAACGCCCTTCAACCAGTAATCCTGTGGGTAGTCAGGCCAGGGATAAGAAATCAGGATGCGATTGGGTTCAGGGTTCTCAGGCGGCAGGTAGCCACGTCCACCACTGCCTCGACTAATGATAATTTTGACTACCCACTGCCCTTCACCCCGACAAAGCTCCTGAATCTCCTGCGTCAGTGTCTCACTGTCAGGCATCGGCATATTCAATCGCTCACACCCATACTGCAGACGCTCAAGATGCTGCGGCAACAGACACGGCCGGCCATGCTTAATGGCAACCGTCTCAAACAAACCGTCACCATAGTGCAGCCCACGGTCAGTGACACTAAGAGTGCTTGCTTGTTTACCGTTAATGAGTATGTCGGGCATGGGTATCCTGAGTTTGTATCACTCGGGAGATTCTAGCATGAAGGTGGAACGAACTTATGACAAGGGAGAAACGGCCCACGACAAAAGTCGCAGGCCGCATAGTAAACCTATTCTGGCTTGCTCAGTACCAGTGTACCGTTGGTACCACCAAAACCGAAGGAATTAGAGAGAGCCACATCAATTTTCATCTCCCGTGCAGTGTTAGGCACGTAGTCGAGATCACATTCAGGATCCGGGTTATCAATATTGATAGTCGGCGGTGCGACCTGATCACGAATGGCCAGAACGGTAAAGATAGCCTCAATACCTCCGGCGGCACCCAGCAGGTGACCGGTCATAGATTTAGTAGAACTCATAGCTAGTTTGTGGGCATGATCGCCAAAGGCCTTTTTCGCCGCATCAGTCTCAGCCTGATCGCCTGCGGGGGTGGAAGTACCATGGGCATTGATATAGTCCACATGCTCAGGGTTGATACCACCGTTACGCAGTGCATTGAGCATACAACGGGCCGCCCCCTCCCCCCCCACTGAAGGCGAGGTCATATGGTAGGCATCACCACTCATACCAAAACCGGTGACTTCGGCATAAATATTGGCGCCACGCTTCCTGGCAAATTCGTATTCTTCCAATACCACTACACCAGCCCCATCACTGAGTACGAACCCATCACGATCCTTATCCCAGGGACGGCTGGCAGCTTCAGGATCGTCATTACGACTGGACAATGCACGGGCAGCTGCAAAACCACCTAATCCACAAGGTGAAGTAGCCATCTCCGCACCACCCGCAATCATCACATCAGCGTCACCGTATTCGATAATGCGTGCCGCATCACCGATACCATGAGTAGCCGTGGCGCACGCAGTTACCATAGCGATGTTTGGCCCTTTCATACCGTACATGATAGACAGGTTGCCGGAGATCATGTTGATAATATTGCTGGGTACAAAGAAGGGCGAAATTTTACGTGGACCACCCTTGTCAAAGGCGACACGGCCATTTTCTATCCCAGGCAAACCGCCAATACCGGAACCGATAGAAACACCAATACGCTCGGCATTCTGTTCGGTCACTTCCAGGCCGGCATCTTCAATGGCCTCCTTGGCCGCTGCAATACCGTAGTGAATAAAGGGGTCCATCTTCCTGGCATCTTTTTTGGACATGTAGTTGGTGACATCAAAGTTCTTTACCGAACCGCCGAAACGGGTGGAGAACTCAGAGGCATCAAAGTGAGTAATGGGTGCAATACCACTCTTACCCGCCAGAATATTTTCCCAGGATTCTTTTACGGTCAAGCCTACGGGAGAGACCATGCCCAATCCGGTAATAACAACACGTCGCTTAGCCAAGGGACTTACCTCGTTTTATTTCCATTAACGTTTAATTACACTTCGTCGCAGCAAAAGTATCACTGCAATCGCACCGCTGAAAAAAAACAGGGGCCGCGACCACCAAAGTGATCAGCGGCCCCTGTTTCCTGACTCAGCAGCTTGACTTATTTCAGCCTGGATGGGCGTTAACGTAGTCAATTGCCTGCTGAACTGTGGTGATCTTCTCAGCATCTTCGTCCGGGATTTCAGTCTCGAATTCTTCCTCGAGAGCCATCACCAGCTCTACGGTATCAAGAGAATCGGCGCCCAAATCATCTACGAATGATGAGGTCAAGTTGACTTCTTCTTCTTTGACTCCAAGTTGTTCTACAACAGTTTTTTTGACGCGTTCTTCAATAGTACTCATGATGGTAGTTTCCTCTCAGGTATTATTTACACTACATGCTCTGCGGCGGTATTTTATTGAAAACTGCCCGCAGATGCCAGACAAAAGAAAAGTTGATTATTTCTGCTTGTAACCCATTGATTATAAATGCATTTTTTATCAAGACATGTACATGCCACCGTTAACATGCAGGGTTTCACCCGTAATGTAACCGCCAGCAGGCGATGCCAGGAAGGCCACAGCTGCTGCAATTTCCTCTGGCTGACCCAGCCGACTGAGCGGGATCTGCCCCAAAAGAGCCTGCTTGTTTTCCTCTGGCAGGGCACGAGTCATGTCGGTGTCGATGAAGCCTGGAGCCACCGTATTGACAGTAATCCCACGGGTACCCACTTCTCTGGCCAGCGATTTACTAAAACCCATTATACCGGCTTTGGCGGCGGCATAGTTGGTCTGGCCCGCATTACCGGACGCCCCCACTACCGAGGCGATATTGATAATACGGCCCTTGCGCGCCTTCATCATACCGCGTAGACAGGCCTTGCTGACACGATAGACAGAGCTCAGATTAGTATTGATGATGTCATCCCACTCATCATCTTTCATCCGCATCAGCAGGTTATCACGGGTGATGCCGGCATTAT
>DAOWII010000013.1 GCA_030640985.1 Chromatiales bacterium | reverse complement strand
TGCATAAGGCGGGGGCTGTTGCAGAGATTATAAATTTAGCAGCCGCTCAAAAACCGGCATCTGTTACTCCCGCAGCAACAGTGAGTCAGGAGAGTACATTAAGCCCTGAACAACAGACACAAGCGCCTACGATAGGTGCCATGGAAAATGTCACAGTGGATGAGCCCGGTGTAATTCTGGTTGCTGCAGAGGAAGTGCCAGAGTTACAAGTGGATGTATCAGGCATGGATATGGCTGAGCCCGGCGTGGTGTTGGCTCAGGCAGAAGAAGTACCGGATTTACAGCTGGATACTTCGTTTATGGACATGGCCGAGCCCGGTGTGGTTATGGTAGAGGCAGAAGAAGTACCGGATTTGCAGGTAGATGTATCAAGCATAGGTATGGATGAGCCGGGAGTTATTCTGGTACAGGCAGAAGAAGTGCCGAACTTGCAAGTAGACACATCGTCACTGGATATGGCCGAGCCCGGTGTTACCCTGGTAGAG
This sequence comes from Chromatiales bacterium, assembly GCA_030640985.1. Taxonomy (GTDB): domain Bacteria; phylum Pseudomonadota; class Gammaproteobacteria; order Thiohalomonadales; family Thiohalomonadaceae; genus DAOWII01. Next base: position 2,859 of record DAOWII010000013.1, on the reverse strand, counting down.
GCAGAGGAAGTTCCGGAACCTGTCATTGATATTTCATCCTTGAGTGCTGATGAGCCAGAACCGGAAAAACCAAAAAATCCATTTATGTAATACGAGTACTCAACAAAGATATACCCCATCAGGCTGCGGCAGCTAAATTAAGTTATAATCCCGCACTTTAATTACACGCGAACCACGCCACCTAAAATTTCTTCATAAACTATTCACTGTGTATTCACTGATTCAGAAACGCTTACAGAAATTTATCCAGTCAGGAGAGGAAGGTCTTCTGTGTGCCGGTCATGTGGGTTTGGAAAAAGAGAGTTTGCGGGTTGATAGTGAAGGCAGTCTTGCACAGACACCACACGCTGAAATACTGGGCGCGGCCCTGACAAACCCCTATATCACTACTGATTACTCTGAAGCACTGTTGGAGCTGATTACACCGCCCGGTGATATGAGCGAGGCCACCCGGTTTATGCAGCAAGCACATCAGTTTGTATATACTAATTTAAAAGAAGAATTACTATGGGCAGGCAGCATGCCCTGTGTGTTGGCCGGTGAGACCAGTATCCCTCTTGCTCGTTATGGCAAGTCCAATGCGGGTAACATGAAAACGGTATATCGACGTGGCCTGGGTTATCGTTATGGGCGTGTAATGCAAGTGATTGCCGGAGTGCATTTTAATTATTCATTTTCCGATGAATTCTGGCAAGCATTTCAGAAGCATGAAAAAGATTCTCAGCCACTAAAAGATTTTATTGCGGAACGTTATTTTGGCCTGTTACGTAATTTGCAGCGAATAGGCTGGTTAATTCCTTATTTGTTTGGCGCCTCTCCAGCGGTATGTAAATCATTTCTACATGGACAGGAAACTGACCTGGAAGAATTTGATGCCAGCACTTATTACGGTCCTTATGCCACGTCATTGCGTATGGGGGATATTGGTTATCAAAATAACAAAGAAAATGAGGTCGGCGTTAAAGCAAATTATGACGGGCTGGAGAGCTATATTGACAGCCTTGATTGCGCAATTGAAACATCCTGCCCTCGATATGAAAAAATAGGTGTGGTGGTCGATGGTACCTATCGTCAGCTGAATACTAATATTCTTCAGATTGAAAATGAATATTATAGTACGGTGCGGCCAAAGCAGCCTCCTGTTGATGGCGAAAAGCCGATGCTGGCTCTCAAACGTCGAGGGGTGAAATATATTGAATTGCGTTCTCTGGATGTAAATATATTTGAGCCTCTAGGTGTCAACGAGCCACAGTTATGTTTTCTGGAATCATTGATGTTTTTTTGTTTATTAGATGATAGTCCATCAATCAATGATATTGAACGTATCGAGATCGATCAAAATGAAATGTTAACGGCGCATCGTGGTCGAGAGCCGGGGTTAAATTTAATGCGCTGCGGTAAAGAAGTGCTGTTAAAACAGTGGGCGGGTGAAATACTGTCAGGGATGAAGGAGATTTGTGAAACTCTTGATGGGGCTGAGGCTCTTGATGGGGCTGAAGCCCAGGATGGGAGAAGTGGCGAGACAAATTATATGTCCAGTTTAATGGCGCAGCAGGCGGCAGTGGACAATCCAGAGCAAACGCCTTCTGCAAAAATATTGGCCGAAATGCGTGAGCAAGGGGAGGGCTTTTATCATTTTGCACGGCGCATGGCCGAACAGCATGCAAAATACTTTAATGATCTTCCTGAAAATGATGAAGCTATGAGGCTCTTCAAGACAGAGGCACAAAAGTCACTGCAACGACAAAAGGAAATGGAGGCCTCTGATACTTTGTCCTTTGATGAATACTTGAATGATTATTTTTCGCAGGGCTGATTAAACGTTTTCAAAAATCTGTCTTTTTAATAGCCGATGTCATCATGGCCAATAAAGGCGCTATTGTTAGTTAATACCGACCACATCATGCGTGCAATAATTTCCGGAGCAATGATGGTGTGTTTGTTGTTTGTTTCCATCATTTTTTTTCGCATATTGGCGCGTAACTCAGGGTTGCCGGTAAGATCGAAAATAATATCAATGGCATCACCCATAGACATAATTTCACCGCTGGTAAAGATAGGGATGCCCTCATCTTCGGCGCGTTGTCTGCCGGCAGTGTCAGAAAGTTGTGCTGCACAGATGACTTTGATCCCCTGTTCCTTCAGATGGAGTAGTTGGTCAAGAAATTCTCCGCCCACATCCCCCAGACCAACGATGGCAACATTGACAGATCGTTTTTCGGTTGTTTTCATTTTGCGTCTACTTATTTTTGTCGTGCTCGTGACTAATAGAGTAGGCTGAATCTTTCAGCTTTGCCAGAAATTATTTTGTTAAAGGGAGCCCGTTCGGTTTTTACGGAATTAATCGGTACTCTTCAGGTTATTATCCACACTTTTACTATAGTTAATTTCTTTGGGTGCAACCGCGCCGCCAGAGATAATAAAGGCCATGGCTTCATCCATGCTCCAGTTGGTGGAGACGATAGCTTCAACGGGGACGATTTCCAGATATCCGGAAGTGGGGTTCGGGGTGGTGGGTACATAAACAGCGGCCAGTTCCTGACCGGTATCCTTGTCGGTAAATACCCGGGTGACAAAGCCGACGGCCTTCATCTCTTTGGAAGGGAATTCGATCAGCACCACACGCTGCACACCGTCCGGTTTTTGTTGCAGGGCAGACAGCAGCTTTTTGGTGGCACCATACACCGTTTGCACAAAGGGAATGCGGTTAATGATGTTGTCCATCAAGGCGAGCATGCGTTTGCCGATCACCCGGGAGGTAATCCAGCCCAGCAGATACAAGGCCAGCAAGGTCATAATGACTGCCAGGGAGTTCAGGAACCAGGGCTCCAGCAGCCAGCGGGCCAGATAGGGGTTGTT
>DAOWII010000057.1 GCA_030640985.1 Chromatiales bacterium | reverse complement strand
GTATTGGGCAAAGTCAGTTACACCTATGGGCAGGTTCACTGCCCGAAAGGGTGAGCCGTGGACGATGACGCCGCAAGAATGGATCGCTCCCTTTGCCGGTATATGGTTCAGGCGTGGAGCCCCTGGCGGCAAGTATACCAGTGAGATGTTCGAGTTCATGGCCAAAGAGGGCTATAAGAAGTCACAACTCCAGGCCGAGATCGAAAAACTGTGGCAGCAAGACAAGGTGGAAGAATCCATCCAGAAGATGATCGAGAAGGCGGATACTCCCCAGGCGGTCAGTTCAAACTTTCAGAAGACGACAGGGGAATACGCTTATCCTTTGAACCAATTTTATGAAACGATGAGCGACGTTCAAAAGCTCCGCTGGAGGGAGCACTTACGCAAAAAGGGAATGCTTGCCGGACTCGACGAGGCCTTAGCGCGGGAAGCTCAGGCTGTTTGGGAACGGGAAGATTAGGAGGTACGTTAAATGCCAGTTTATCCAAGCAAGGATCCCATCCAAGGCCGCCAAACTGTGACCACAACAGCCAAGCCGCTGACGCAGATAGGCCTGGCGTCCTCCGGCGCTACAACCTTCACCACAACCGGTCCTACTGTGAGGGTTACAGACGGCGCGGCCTGGGATCTATCCAACGTAGAGGTCAACATGGTCGCAGTTACTTCGGGCGGATGGCGCGGCAGAATAACGGCTGTGAACGACGGTGGGGACTACATCGACGTGCATCTTTGGAAGGACGCAGGGAGACACGGCCAGAGGAGGGCCGCTGAAGGGCCTGCTGATGGCGAAACGGTCGTGATACACAAAATGGAGGTCTGCGAGAGGGTTATTATCGACGCCCTTGACGCCAACACACTCGACGTTTTTCTTGGGTTTGCCAATGACGTGACTGCCAGTGGCGCCAAGGCAGGGCAGCCTATAGCGGCGACAGCAACTCAGGAGAATCACCGGCTGACCCTGCTGGCTGGACTCGGTATGTATATAGACCTTACCGGAGTGTACGTTATCGTCGCTGCCGGCACCGAGGGCCTGGCCTGGGTCGGTATGTGAAAAAGGGGGAGCCAGAGATTGTACAGTATCGACAGTAATTTATCGCTGAAGCGCGTTTATAAGGACTGGGGAATTGAGGACTGGCTGGTGAACGACAGGGAAGGCAACTACTGCCTGAAAGCCATGGAGCTCAGTCCCGGCCATCACGTCAGCCTTCATCTGCACAAGCAAAAAGACGAGACGTTCATGGTGCTCGAGGGCATGATGGTTGTCGAAAGGTCTGGACAGGACGCGCATCAACAGCGGAGTTATTTTCATAAGTACACCCATGGAGAGTTGGAGGTGGAAGTGTATGGCGAGATAGCGCGGGAGGGTGATCGTATCAAGGTCAAGCCAGGAGTGTACCACCGCTTCTATTCTGTCGGTGCTCTCCCTTGCAAGTTTCTTGAGGTATCAAATGGCGACTTCGATGACGACAATGAGAGATTTCCCGGGGAGATGAGCCAATGAAACGGAAGGGGCAGTAATGGATTATACTATTTTACGTGATGAGATTGTGAACGACCCAGAAGCTCTTGGCTATGCCGGCAAGACCGATCCAGAGGTCGCTGCTTTGATGAACGAAATAGGCGGTTCTGGTGAGAAGATTGACAGAGATTTCATCGACGGTCAAGAAATGATGTCGGTTGTTGTTATCGGTGAATATGTTGCATTAAGTGATGTCCAGAGAGTGGGCTGGTCTGCTATTATAAGTGCGGGCACAGGCATGGTGGATGTTAATAATGCTGGAACTATAGCGCAGGTAACAGCAATATGGGTAGGAACGACAACCTTGGCCAATTTGGTAGCTCTCAGACAGCGGGATGCTTCTAGGGCAGAAGTGCTGTTTGGACAGAGCGTAAGCCATCTTGATGTTGGAAAGGCGCGGGTGATTTAGATGGCTAATAAAATATATATCAATGAAGAAACCACCATTGTTTGGGCTGATCATGCCGGTGACTATGGGGATTCGCCGTTTGAGGGCGGTACTCAAGGCCAGATCACTTTGGCTTCTCTCGCTAATGCTGCAGCAAGAGAAGGCGCTAAGGTTGATTTGGGTAATCCCAGAGCCGAGAAATATCAGGTTATTCTACGTTTGGAATTTGATGTGGCCCCTGTCGATAATACATCATGTAGTCTTTATATGGCTCCATCTCCAAGCGCAGGAGCAGGTGATGATAATCCAGGTGGTATTGTTGGTGCTGATGGTGGATATACAGGTACGGGGGGAAGTACGATAGCTGAAAGTTTGGAACAGCTTGATTTTATTGGTTCGCTACCATGTACTAATGATGCAGCCACGGTGGTTCAGCAAATAACTTCTAAGTATTCACCACCAGGTAGATATGTATCTCCGGTTATACTCAATGAAAGCGGTCAGGCGTTAGAAGGCGATGATATAGAAATGTCGAT
>DAOWII010000168.1 GCA_030640985.1 Chromatiales bacterium | reverse complement strand
GACACTTCCCGGCACTAGGCGACCATTGGGCTTCCAGCTCGGCCTAATGGGAGTCAATGTCGTGACTCGTTTTTTTGCCACAACTAAATAGGCTCCACCCAATAACGGCCAATACTTTTCCCCCATGGTTTCGAGGAGCAGCAAGCGCTCTATCGTAGCATGATGTTGCACAGGTGGCCTGAAAAAATAATGCTGACTTCGCACCATCTCAAACCCCAGCAAAGACAACCAGTCCTTGATGCGATAGAGGCTAAAGAAATGACTACACCAGGGTGGCTGCTTCCGCCAGCCCGTCAACATTCGTCTCAGTCCCCACATGCTATAAGGGTTAAAACCGAGGATGATCACATGCCCTTCGGGGATCAACACTCTGTCGATCTCTCGTAACACCTGATGGGGATCAGAGGCAAATTCAAGTACATGCGGCAACAACACCACATCCAGGCTGTCCGTTGCCATGGGCAAGTCCGTGGCACAGCCATAGAATCGTTCAGCCCTGCCTGAATCACCCGTCTGCAACTCATCCAGCACCATACAATGGGAAATTCGGGAATCAGTGAATAGCTCACGCCCCATGAAGTTTCCAACCTGAAGCAGGTGGTAGCCAAACAGATTAGGCAATATCTCTGCGAGCAATTCACATTCAGTCTCACGTAAACGGCTACCAAGCGGTTGTTCATACCAGCCACGAAGAGTATGCACCGGTTTACTACGGTCATTGCACTCATATCCTGAGAACAATCGCTTCATCTTTTCCCCCCTATTAATAGATTGAAAGTTTTCTTCATGCCTGACACTATTCTACCCATGTTTGAAGTGCATACTATCCCTGCGTTTAATGATAATTATATTTGGCTCATTGGCCAAACCGATAGTCCCTTTGTGGCCGTGATCGATCCCGGCGATCCCGAGCCGGTCATTGAGGCCCTGCGACTCCATGGCAAACAACTTAATGCCATTCTGATCACCCATCATCATTCTGACCACATAGGGGGAATAAGGACTTTATTGGAGCGTTCACCGGTCCCGGTCTACGGCCCGGCCGGAGAAGATATTCCCGCCTTGTCTCATCCCCTCCGGGAAGGTGACACCGTTACCCTGGAACACCACGGGCTGGAGCTCCATGTCATTGACACACCGGGCCATACAAGCGGTCATATCTGCTACCTGCTGGAAAATAGCCTGTTTTGTGGTGATACCTTGTTTGCCGGCGGCTGTGGCCGACTGTTCGAGGGTAGTCCAGAGCAGATGCATCACTCCCTGAGCAAAATTTCCGCCCTCCCGGCAGACACACAAATCTACTGTGCCCACGAGTATACGGAGGATAACCTCAAATTTGCACGGATTGTTGAGCCCAATAACCCGGACATCCTGGCGCGGCAGCAACAGGTGCAGAGCCAGCGGCAACAAGACTTAGCCACCGTACCCTCTACGTTATCCGTTGAACTCAAAACCAATCCCTTTTTACGCAGCAGTCAAGCAGTGGTGCGGGAGGCAGCTGAAAGGTTTGCCGGACACCCACTGAACAGTGAAGTCGCTGTATTCGCCACAGTAAGGCACTGGAAAGACACGCTGGACTGATGGCTCGGCCACAAAATAATAATTAATATGTTTCTTCATTGAAAACAATACCTTATACTGAGTTCATGAGATCGCTGCTAAAAGAACAACTAATAACTAGCCGATTGCTGGTAGTGTGCACCCTTTTCCTGGGGCTACCCGGCTGCTTGACCCAAATGGCAGTGAAGGCAGATCCCGACACAGAAACAGTAATCGCACTCCTTCCCGCGATTAATGAAATTATCGCACCCATAGAACCAGAGCCCACCGCAGAATTGTGTGCCTTTGAGACTAGCACTGATCTATGGGAACGCATCCGACAAGGCTATGCACTTGAGGATCACGATCATAAAGGTGTCGAATCCGACCAGGCCTGGTATGCCCGCCATCAGGCCTACCTGGATCGTGTAGTTGAACGTGCCAGTCCCTATCTCCACCTGATTGTTGAAGCCATTGAAGAACGCGATATGCCCGCAGAGATTGCGCTGCTGCCAGTGGTTGAGAGCGCTTTCCAGCCCTTTGCCTACTCCCATGGACGTGCCGCTGGCCTGTGGCAGTTTATCCCTGGCACCGGGCGCCGTTTCGCACTCAAACAAAATTGGTGGTATGACGGTCGCCGGGATGTAATACAATCTACCCGAGCCGCCCTCGACTATCTTGAATACCTACATAAAAAATTCAAAGGGGACTGGCTGTTGGCTCTGGCGGCCTATAACTCCGG
>DAOWII010000190.1 GCA_030640985.1 Chromatiales bacterium | reverse complement strand
GCTCCACTGTCCTCAGTGGGTGTCGAAGTCGACATTTCCCCATCCATGTCCATATCTGTGCCCATATTCAAATTAACATCGACCTGCTGACGTGCCTCAGGGACATTCTCCTGGCGGAAAGTCTCGAAAATAGCATCAGGATTATCCGGGGCGGCCAGTGTGCCACTTTCAGGATCGATACGTACGGTGACCATACCGGGAGGCTGTTCCAGACGATATTCCGGTACCCCTTCCAACGCAGACCTCATATAGTCCACCCACATAGGCAGGGCAGCCCTGGAGCCTGTCTCACGACCACCCAGAGGACGAGGGCTGTCAAAGCCTACCCAGGCAGTAGTCACCACCCCCTGGTTAAAACCGGAGAACCAGGCATCACGTTGCTCATTGGTGGTACCGGTCTTGCCAGCCAGATCTTTTCGACCCAGCGCGAGCGCCCGTCGACCCGTTCCCCGCAGTACCACATCCTGCATCATGGAGTTCATAAGATAGATATTCTGCAGACTTACCGTACGCTCAGCCAAACGAATTTCCGGGACGTCAATCAGCGGTATTTCTTCCTCGATACCTGTGATCATATCCCCATCCATAGTCACTAAAGTGTTTTCCTCAACCGGTATTACCTCTTCAGACAGCGTGTACTCTTCTGAGGCATTCATATTCGGAGTGCCTTCTGCTAACGCCTCCTCTGCTAACAACGCCGCTTTCGATAGTGAGTATTCACACTCAGGACAGGCTCGCAACGGGTTAGTCTGCATGATTTTCTGTCCATTCATATCCTCAATCCGCTGAATGAAATAGGGTTCGATCAAATAACCACCATTGGCAAAGGTGGCATAACCCCGTACCAGTTGATAGGGCGTAATACTGGCACTGCCCAGCGCAAGAGACAGATCACGAGGCAGGCGTTTCGTGTCAAAGCCAAAACGGGCCACATGATTCAGGGTAAAACGAATCCCGGAAGAGCGTAGCAGACGGATCGAGACCAGATTACGGGAACGCACCAGCGCCTCGCGCAGGCGGGTTGGGCCATAAAATTTTCCACTATAGTTCTCCGGGCGCCAGGCCCCTTCCAATTCAGCATCATCAAACACCACCGGTGCATCGTTGATCAGACTGGCAGCGGTAAAACCCTTTTCCAAAGCCGCAGAATAAACAAATGGCTTGAAATTGGAGCCCGGCTGGCGCTCCGCCTGGATAACACGATTGAAATTGCTCTGATAAAAATCAAAGCCCCCGACCAATGACTGTACTGCACCGTCATTGGGGCGCAAGGATACCAGGGCACCGGCTACCTCGGGAATCTGCGCCAACTGCCAATAACCCTCATCAGAGATATCATAACGAATCACATCACCTGGCTTCAGAATCTCATCTGCACGGCTTCGTTTCGGCCCCGTTCTATTTTCATTGATATGGGCTCGAGCCCAGTTTAGACCCGCCCATTCGATACGCAGTAATTCATCATTGCGCGTATAAACGTAAGCCGCCTGTTCTTCCAGAGCTACCACTAAACCGGCTTGCAACTCCCCAACTGGCCCTTTCTTCGCATCAGCCAATAATTGTTGCCACTGCTCAACGCCTGCATCTTCGGGCAATTCCAGATGCGCTTCGGCACCCCGATAACCATGGCGGCGATCATAGCCAAGCATTGACCGGCGCAAGGCAGTATTCGCAGCTCGCTGTAAACGGGTATCCAGCGTCGTATATACATTCAAGCCACTGGTATAAGCAGCATCGCCATACTGCTGAATCATCTCAACTCGAACCATTTCGGCGACATATGGAGCCTCCAGCTCCACAACCTTGCCATGCCGCTCTGCCGTCACCGGTGCCGCAAGCGCCAGCTCGTAACTGATATCATCAATGGCCCCCAGCTGATGCAAACGCCCTAGTACATAGTTGCGTCGCGTCAGAGCTCTTTCCGGGTTAACAATGGGATTGTAACGGGAAGGCGCTTTGGGCAGCCCGGCTAACATGGCCAACTGCGCCGTATCCAGCATATCCAGGGGCTTACCGTAATACACCTCTGCCGCCGCAGCAAAACCATAGGCTCGATGGCCCAAGAATATCTTGTTCAGGTACAACTCAAGGATCTCTTCCTTGCTCAGCTCACCTTCGATCTCAAGGGCTAGAAATATTTCATTCAGCTTACGGGCATAGGTTTTCTCACGGCTAAGAAAAAAATTGCGTGCCACCTGCATGGTGATGGTGCTACCACCCTGGCCTCTCTCACCGGTCTTTAGCAAATGGTAAACTGCCCGCAGGATGCCCTGATAATCCACCCCGGGGTGCTCAAAGAAACGATCATCCTCAGCGGCCAACACAGCTTGGGTCAATAGTTCCGGTACTTCATGATACTGCATAGGCGTACGCTTCCACTTACCATACTCGGCGATCAATGCACCATCGTGGCTGTAAATGCGTAGTGGTACCTGCAAACGCACGTCCTTAAGTGCTTCAATGGAAGGAAAGCCTGGAGCCAGATAAAGATAGGCGGCCATAAGAGCCAGCAAGCCAAAAGTCGACATAGCGACCATGGCCATCAGACCATATCGCATCATACGTGAAAGTAATTGCATAAAATGAATTTTGAGATTTAGATCAAGCCAGCTACAAAGACAATGAAGTATAAGGTTTTTATGGGGTCACCTCTATGCCCAAACAAGTAAAATTATTTACAATCAACAGTTGACAGTTGTATTTAATGTAATCTAGCATGTATGTAACGTAACCATGGATATATAAAGGAAAAATGCCTCCCCTACCATTCCTGACAAAGAAGACGCCCCGTATCATCGGACTGGATATCAGTACGACGGCCGTAAAGCTATTGGAGCTAAGCAAAAGCGGGGATCAGTACCGGGTGGAAAGCTATGCCGTTGAGCCACTGCCACCTAACTCTGTGATTGAAAAGAATATTTCCGACGTGGAAGGGGTTGGAGAGGCGATCAAGCGCGTCGTTAAACGTTCAGGAACCCGCACCAAGCACGCCGCTGCAGCGGTAGCAGGTTCAGCAGTTATCACCAAAGTCATTTCTATGCCGGCAAACCTGGGGGATGCTGAAATGGCCAGCCAAATTGAGGTTGAAGCCGATCAGTACATCCCTTACCCCCTGGAAGAGGTCAATCTGGATTTCGAGGTGATAGGGCCATCAGAGGGGAATGAGGAACAGGTAGAGGTATTGCTCGCCGCCTCCCGTAGTGAAAATGTAGAGATTCGCGCCGAAGCTATTGAAATTGGTGGGCTTACCCCTAAAGTCATCGACGTTGAAGCCTACTCTATGGAAAATGCCTGCAGCCTGATTGCCAGCCAGATGCCCGGCGGCGGTATGGATGCCACCATTGCAGTCATCGATATTGGCGCCACCATGACCACTCTCAATGTGCTTCATAACCTGAATACCATTTATACCCGAGAACAGGTTTTTGGTGGCAAACAATTGACCGAGGAAATCCAGCGCCGTTATGGTCTGTCCTATGAAGAAGCAGGAATGGCCAAACGTCAGGGAGGCTTACCGGATAACTATTTACCCGAGGTACTGGACCCCTTTAAAGAAGCGATGGCTCAACAAGTCAGTCGTTCCTTACAGTTCTTCTTTTCTTCCAGCCACTATAATACTGTTGATCATATTCTGTTGGCTGGGGGCAGTGCTTCCATTGCCGGGGTTGATGAGCTAGTGCAGGAAAAACTCAATGTACCAACATCTGTTGCCAACCCATTTGTTAACATGACACTCGCCTCCAAAATTAAAGCTCAGGTTTTGAGCAATGATGCACCAGCGTTGATGATTGCCTGTGGCCTGGCCTTGAGGAGCTTTGACTAATGGCACGCATTAATCTACTCCCATGGCGCGAGGAACTGCGCAAGGAGAAACAGCGCGAGTTTGCTGTCGCAGCTGCAGGTTCGGCCTTTGTAATGGCTGGCATCATCCTGTTAGTGCACCTGAATATCAGTGGCCTTATCAGCAACCAGAACTCCCGTAACAGTTTTATGCAAGGACAAATCGAGATAGTAGAAGCAAAAATCAAGGAAATCCGTGAACTGGAAAAGCAGAAACAACAATTGATTTCCCGCATGAAGGTCATTGAGCAATTACAAACTAATCGACCCGAGATTGTTCATGTATTTGAGGAAATCGTAAAAACTGTTCCCGAAGGCCTTTCCATTACCAGCATTAAACAAAGCGGCAGCGGTTTGGCTATCCAGGGAAGTGCTCAGTCCAACGCCCGAGTGTCTGCCTTTATGCGCAACCTTGAGGCGTCACCCTGGTTTAACAACCCGGTATTAAATGTAATAAAGACTGATAAGAAGAAAGCAGGCCGTACACGCTCGTTTAGCATGCAGGTTAAACAAAGCACGCCTGATGACAATCAAGAGAATAAAGGCTAAACAGTTATGGCATTCGACTTATCAGAACTGCAAAATATAGATTACGAGAATGTCGGTAGTTGGCCCCCCGTTATCAAGGGTCTTGCCATTATTATTTTATGTGCAGCAGTGCTTGGACTTGGCTACTGGTTTGATACCAAAGCGCAGCTGGAAGAGCTGGATAAGGCTCGAACAAAAGAAAACTCACTGAAAAAAACCTTTGAAACCAAGCAAAGAAAAGCTGTCAACCTTGATGCCTACAAAATGCAAATGAAGGAGATGGAGGAATCATTCGGCACCATGTTGCGCCAATTGCCCAGTAAAACCGAGGTTGCTGATCTGTTAATTGATATCACCCAAACAGGGCTCGCCAGTGGCCTGGAGTTCAATCTATTTAAGCCCCAGTCAGAAAGCCCCCAAGAATTCTATTCAGAACTACCGATCACACTCAAAGTAAATGGTTCATATCACCAATTTGGTGACTTTGTTAGTGCTGTTGCCGCACTACCACGCATTGTGACGCTCCATAATATATCAATCGCAGGTACAGAAAGTAACCTTACAATGGATGCAACAGCCAAAACCTATCGTTACCTTGATGAAGAAGAGATTTCACAGAATGCTGCTAAAAAGAAAAAGAAAAAGAAAAAGAAAAGACGTAGATAATTATTTCTATTGCCAGATAAAGGAAAAATATGTCAGTAACCGTTAATAGCTATAGTAATTCACATTGCCATGTATCGCGTGTTGCGAGTTTGGCGATCGTAACTATTATTGCTATAGGCCTTGCTGCATGCAGCACCTCTGAACACGATGATCTCGTGGACTATGTTAGTGGTGTAAAAGCCAAAAAAGGCGGACGAATTCCACCATTGCCTGAATTCAAAACACAGGAAATATATAATTACAGTGTTAATGAGTTCCGCGATCCATATAGCAGGATCGGGAAAAGTTCCCAGCTTGAACAGACACAAATCAGTACCAGCGAACTACAACCCGACCTGAATCGAAACAAAGAGGCACTTGAGGAATTCCCCCTGGATACACTTATATTTTCCGGACATTTGGAGCTTGGGGGCCAGGCATGGGCTGTCATCACGGCGCCCGATGGTTTTTTACACCGGCTCAAAGTTGGAAATCACATCGGCACGAACCATGGACTAATCACTAATATAACTGAAACCATCATTCGGCTTACAGAAGTTGTACCCGATGGTCTGGGCGGCTGGTTCGAACGAGAAGCCGCCATATCTGTCAAAGAATAAACCCGTAGAGGGACACGACTATGAGTATTAATAATACTTCAACACTGAATTTTCAACAGCGAACAGCCACGATGCTAGAGCCTAACCATATGAAATTTACTCCATTTAAAGCACTTGTCATTGCCTTTATATTATTAGGTGGCAATAATCTATTTGCACAAGATATTATTTTGCAAGATATCAATTACTCAAATCTTGACGATAACAACATACAAATTGTCCTCACTCTATCCGGGAAGGCCCCCAAGCCGGGGATATTCACCATTGACAACCCCGCGCGCCTGGCTATCGACTTACCTAACACCGCGATGGGGCTCAACAAAAAAAGTCAGCAAATCGACAGTAGTATTGCAAGAAGCATACGTGCTGTTGAAGCTGGTGGGCGAACCCGTGTTGTACTAAACCTTAACCACATGGCCCCTTACGATGTAGTGACTGATGGCAATCTTATTTATATAAACATCGGAATGGATAATGCTGTCTCTCCTACTGTGGTTAGTACATCTCCAACCGAGGCACAATCAGAATTATCCGGCCGTACATTTTCAGGAAAAAGTATATCCAATATTAACTTTCACAGGAGCGATTCAGGTGGTGGGAAAATAACCGTCTCACTTTCGGATCCTTCAACAATTATTGACTTACAGGAACGCGCAGGGAAACTGGTTATCAATTTTATTGGGGCACATGTACCAGAGAAAATGGAACGACGACTAAATGTTAAAGACTTTGCTACCCCTGTAACAGCAATAGATACCTATAGTCGTGAAGGTAATGCCCACATGGTCATCACTGCACAAGGGAGCTATGAGCATATTGCCTACCAAACAGGTAATACATATACCATTGACATTACCCCTCCCAAACAAACGAAAGGTGGCACAGTAGACAAAAAACCTGAATATACTGGTGAAAGATTATCTCTAAATTTTCAAGATATTGATGTTCGAGCTATATTGCAATTACTTGCTGACTTTACCAGCTTGAATGTAATTGTCAGTGACAGTGTACAAGGCAACCTTACCTTACGTCTGAAAAATGTTCCCTGGGATCATGCCCTGGACATCATCCTGAAAACCAAAGGATTGGCAATGCGTGAAACAGGCAATGTAATACTCATTGCTCCCAGCGCAGAAATCGCAGCACGTGAAAAACTGGAGCTGGAATCACAAAAACAACTGGAAGAGCTTGCGCCACTTTATACCCAGTATTTCGAAATAAGTTATGCCAAAGCCGCCGAGATCGCTGCTCTACTCAAGGCCGAAGCCAACTCTTTGTTGTCATCACGCGGCAATGTCAGTATTGATGACCGCACCAATACGCTGATGGTACTAGACACTCAGGACAAGATTGAAGATATTCAAAAACTGGTCGACAAGCTTGATATTCCTATAAGACAGGTTTTAATCGAGTCTCGCATTGTCATCGCCAATGATGATTATACTCGCAACCTGGGTGTGACATTAGGACACTCCTACGCCCCCAGTGCCTATGACCCGGATACCACGGTAACATCTTCAGGACTCGCCAGTGGCTCGGAAGCACTGATGCAAAACATCAGTGCTGCAAATTCACGCCTGTGGACTGCGGGCTCTAATGACTTGAACGTTAACCTGCCGATAGGCTCACCTGCCGGACAAATTGCATTGTCTGTGCTAAGCGGAGATTTCCTCGTTGATCTTGAACTCGCCGCCCTACAACAAGAGGGACAGGGTGAAGTAGTATCCAATCCCCGTGTAGTCACCTCAAATCAGAATACCGCTACTATTGAGCAGGGTGTTGAGATTCCTTACTCGACCATCTCGGATGGCACCTCCAAAATTGAATTCAAAAAAGCAACACTCAGTCTGGAAGTAACACCCCAAATTACTCCAGATGAAAGTGTCATCATGGACTTAACTATCAGCAAAGATAGTCGAGGCCTTGATACTCAAGCAGGCCCTAGTATCAACACCCGCTCCATTACCACCCAGGTATTGGTTAGTAATGGAGATACGGTTGTCCTTGGCGGTATTTACGAACAAACCAAATCTGAAACGGTTCGAAAAGTGCCCTTCTTAGGTGATATCCCTATCCTGGGCTACTTGTTCCGCTCCAAGCACAAAACGGATGACAAGGCCGAATTGCTGATATTCGTGACCCCGAAGATACTGAAAGATGGACTGCAAAGCAGTTTCGAATAAATACAGAACTTGAATAGCCCGGGTAATACCTGCACTGAACCCGTAATGTCATACTCTCGCAGCATCTTTCTTGTCGGCCCCATGGGGGCCGGCAAGACCACCATTGGTCGGCAGCTAGCCAAAGCACTCAATAAACAGTTCAAGGACAGTGATCACGAGATCGTTGAACGTACCGGTGTCAGCATCCCCACCATTTTTGATATTGAAGGTGAGGAAGGTTTTCGTCGTCGTGAACGGGATATTATTGATACCCTCACCCAAGAACCTAATCTGGTGTTAGCTACCGGCGGCGGGGCCATTCTGCTGGAAGAGAATCGCCAATGCCTGCGCAGCCGAGGCAGTGTGATCTACCTGCAAGCCCCTATCAAACAATTACTTAAACGTACGGCAAAGGATCGCAACCGACCCTTGTTACAGACAGAAGATCCGCGTAAAAAACTGGAAGAACTACTTGGAGTCCGCGAGCCGCTTTATCGTCAGACAGCGGACATGGTCATCAACACCAGCGGGTGTTCTGTACCCGGTGTGGTCAAAACCATTCTTGCCGAACTAAAGAAAAATGACACCTGAAACCGACATTTGACCTGTTTCCATAAACTCAAAGACTCAAACCGGCCTTGGCAGTGTCTCAACAGCTTTATATCCGGTATATTAACCCTTTTGGAAACCTCACTTTATACACTTAAACCATGAAGACTCTGACCGTCGATCTGGGAGCACGTAGTTATCCCATCCATATTGGCTCCGGGCTGCTGGGACGTCCCGAACTCATCCGTGAGCATATAAGTGGCTCCAGGGTGATGATCGTCAGCAATGAAACGGTTGCCCCACTCTATCTACAAAAGACAGTGACGGCTTTCGACAATTTTCAGGTCGAACACGTCATTCTTCCAGATGGTGAACAGCACAAGACCCTGAATGTGCTCAACAAAATATTTGATGCCTTGCTGGAAAAACATTTTGATCGACACTGTACCCTGGTAGCCCTGGGTGGCGGCGTTATCGGTGACATGACCGGTTTTGCAGCGGCCTGTTATCAACGTGGAGTGTCGTTCATCCAGATCCCCACTACCTTGCTTGCCCAGGTGGATTCTTCCGTGGGCGGAAAAACCGGGGTGAACCACCCACTGGGGAAAAACATGATTGGTGCCTTTCACCAACCACAATGTGTCCTTATTGATATCGATACGTTAAATACCCTTGAGGATCGTCAGCTATCTGCGGGTATTGCCGAGGTAATTAAATATGGGTTGATCAATGATGCTGAGTTCTTTAGCTGGCTTGAGACAAATATGCCGCTGTTACTGCAACGCGATGTTAACGCACTTAGTTATGCCATTGAGCGCTCATGTCAGAATAAGTCGGACATCGTTTCCGCTGATGAAAAAGAAAGCGGCGTCCGCGCCCTGCTCAATCTGGGCCACACCTTTGGCCATGCCATAGAAACCGGCATGGGTTACGGTAACTGGTTGCATGGCGAAGCCGTTGCTACTGGCATGCTACTGGCTGCCGAATTGTCTTCCCAACTGGAATGGATAGATGAAAATGATGTCCAACGTATCCGTACGCTCATTCAACGGGCAGGCCTTCCAATAAAGGCACCCATACAAATGAATAGTCAGGATTTTTTGAAACTGATGGCTGTGGACAAAAAAGTTCAGGATGGCAAATTACATCTGGTATTACTCAAGGCTATTGGCAAGGCAATTATTACCAACGATGTCAGTGCCAAGGAGATTTCCACCAGCATTAATGATCATTATTCAAATCAAGTTACTAGTTAGATACCTATACTAACAAACGTTATTCATGAATGCATTTCCAAAAATTGCCCCCTACGCCGCCAGCACTGACAGCTCCCGTGGACGATCATACCCGGAAGAT